>NZ_JBGOOV010000001.1:299354-304730 GCF_041439795.1 Shewanella sp. 5S214 | reverse complement strand
TTTGCTCGAGCTACCGCAGCGGCAATTTTTGCTTTCTTGTCGTCGATATTATCAGCGGAATGATCAGCCGTTGCCTCTGTGACATCAGCTTGCTTATCAGCTAAAGACTGAGCTGCAATAGCGGCTTTTTTAGCTTTAGCACGCTCAATTGCTGCACTAACCGCGGTTTTCTTCGCGTCCGAACTGTCTACAGCTACACTTGGTGCATCGGTAATGTTTGTTTGTGTTGAGACTGAGTCCTTTGTCGCATCTGCTGTTTGAGCCTTTTTAGCTGCAATACGTGCCATTGCAGCGGCAACGGCATCTTTGTCGCTCGATTTCATATTCGCTTGGCGTTTAGCCGCTGCTTGCTTAGATTTTTCTTCTCGAGCCGTTTTTTCATCTTCAAGTCGTTGTAGGCGCACTTCAAAACGTTGTTTTGCTCTTTCAGCTTGTAGTTTTTCTTCTGCAGTATTTTTCAGCGCAGATTTAGCCACGCGATAGTATTCTACTAATGGAATATCACTTGGGCATACGTAACTGCAACAACCACATTCTATGCAGTCTTTTAAGTTAAAGCTGGCAGCCTTATCGTATTCTTCGGCCTTTGCATGCCAAAATAATTGCTGAGGTAGCAATAATGCCGGGCAGGCAACTGCACACTCACCACATCTAATACAGGCTTTCTCATCTGCGTCTGGGGCGATTTCTGCTTGGCTGGGGGTCAGTAAGCAGTTAGTACCTTTTAATATTGGCACATCAAGATCTGCTAGTGCGTATCCCATCATTGGGCCACCCACAATAACTTTTTGGCCATTATCTGGGGCAAAGCTGACTTGATTTAGAGCATCGGCCACCGTTGTTCCTATGCGAAGCCAATAGTTTCCTGGTTTTCCGACGCGTTCCCCAGTGAAAGTGACAACGCGTTCAATAAGTGGCTTACCTTGTAAAACGGCTTCTTGAATCGCATAGGCGGTACCGACGTTATGCATCACAATACCAAGTTGGGCTGGAATGGCTCCACTGGGTACTTCTTTACCGGTAATAATTTGAATCAGTTGTTTTTCACCGCCAGAAGGATACTTGGTCGGAATAACCGTGACGCGAATAATATCATTAGGCAATGTACTGCGAGTAATTGCCGCTTGCATTGCTTTTGCTGCTTCAGGTTTATTATCTTCAATAGCGATAACAATGCGCTGAGGATTGAGTAAGTGATGAATAATGCTGATCCCAGTTAAGATCTCATCACTGTAATCACGCATTAATCTGTCATCGGCGCTGATGTAGGGTTCACACTCGACACCATTAATGATCACTAAATCTATTTCACTGGCAGGGTTAAGTTTTACGTGGCTGGGAAACGCTGCGCCGCCCATACCCGCAATACCCGCTTGTTTAATTTTGTCTAAAATAGCCGACTTTGACAGTTGTTCAAGCTGGTTTGGTATTAATTCACACCAAGTATCTTGACCATCAGCTTCGATGATGCAGCTTAATACTGGCAATGTAGAAGCATGATTACTGTTATGTTGCTCTATGGCGACAACCACACCAGAGGTAGGCGCGTGAACAGGCAAATAAGTAAAGCCAGCTCCTTCAGTGAGAGCTTGTCCTTTTAGTACGTGGTCACCCACCTTGACACTCATGGTCGCAAGTTGCCCGACGAGGGGAACCGGTACGACAAATCGCGATGGCAAGGGTAACGATGATATTACGCTTTGATTGGATAATGTTTTCAGTTCAGGTGGATGGATCCCGCCAGGAGAGCGCCACAAATGACCTTTATCTAATTGCTCTAATAACGTTAACACCGTTTATCCTCTTGCTGTTGATCGATTACGCTTATTGGAATTGCGCGTAATTTCCAATCCCAATTTTGTATAGTGGTTTCAACGGGGATCATGTCAATACAATCGACGGGACAAGGTTCAACGCATAAATCGCAGCCAGTACAATCTTTGGCAATCACGGTATGCATTAATTTTCCAGCCCCTAAAATAGCGTCGACTGGGCATGCTTGAATACATTTAGTACAGCCAATACATTCATCTTCGCGGATATAAGCCACTTTTTTCACATTGGCTTGGGCTGCTTCACCTAATGGTTCCGGTTCTACGCCCATGAGTTCGGCAATCTTTTCCATGGTAGCAGTACCACCAGGAGGACATTTATTGATTTTATCGCCATTGGCAATGGCTTCGGCATAGGGCCGGCAACCCGGATAGCCACATTGTCCACACTGAGTCTGTGGCAGCAGGGTGTCAACTTGATCAACAATAGGATTGCCTTCGACTTTAAACTTTTTCGATGCAAAGCCTAAAATGACTCCAAATGCTAACGCTAAAACGGTCAATATCGCTACAGCAATGAATATACTCGACAACATTAGTTAACCAGCCCCGCAAACCCCATAAAGGCTAATGACATTAAACCTGCAGTGATCATCGCAATCGCACCACCTTGAAAAGGTAAGGGCACGTCTGCAGCAGCCAAGCGCTCACGCATGGCTGAAAATAAAATTAACACTAGAGAAAAACCAACAGCAGCACCAAAACCATAAATAGCCGATTCAATAAAGTTATGGTCTTCATTAACGTTAAGCAATGCCACGCCTAATACCGCGCAATTGGTGGTAATAAGCGGTAGATAAATTCCCAAAGCACGATGTAAAGACGCGCTAGTTTTTTGCACCACCATTTCAGTGAACTGTACGACAACAGCAATAACTAAAATAAAGCTCATGGTGCGTAAATAGCTTAAGTCAAAAGGTTGCAGTAAAAATTCGTTGGTTAAATAACTCAGAATAGAAGCGAGGGTCAACACAAACGTGGTGGCCATTGACATGCCGATCGCCGACGCTAATTTGCTCGACACCCCCATAAAAGGGCATAGACCTAAGAATTTTACCAGAACGAAGTTATTTACCAGCACTGTGCCGATCAACAGGAGAAGATACTCTGTCATTGCTACAATTTTTTTGACCAATAGATACGAGTATTATCTTAGGTTTGGCGCCGATAAACAACGGATAAAAAATAAGGTTAAACATAAAATGTTTAACCTTAGAATAAAAGCGATATATTTACCGTATATTAACGTTGTTTTTACTGTTTATTTAACAATAACTCAGGTTTAGCAATATAATAACCTTGCATACCATCAACTAACAGTTTTTCTAACGTCAGCTTTTCGTCTTGTTTTTCAACCCCAGTAGCGATAACACGGATACTGATGCGTTTAGCAATATCGACAATCATCCGGACAAAGAACTTATTATTATTGTCCTGTTCGATATTGTCACTGTAACTACTGTCTAACTTGATAAAATCAGGACGAACCTCTCGGAAAAACTTAAATGATGTAAAGCCTAAACCAAAGCGCTCGATAGCCACTTTTGCTCCAGCTTTGTGTATCTCGTTTACAAAATTATGGCTAGATTCTAAATTAGTTTGCATGCCTGATTCATTCAGTTCAAACACCAATCGAGCCGCTGTGCCTCGATTTTTAGTTAATATGTCTTTAAGCCACATGGTAAAACCGTCTTGATGTGCTGAAGAAGCACTGATATTAACTCCCATGTGGCCTGAAATGCTTGGGTTCTCACTCAACACCTTAATGGTTTGTGTCACGATCATTTTATCTAATTCAACACTCATCCCATATCGTTCAGCCATTGCAATAACAGTGGTAGTGGGTAAATGTTTACCTTCGACATTATAAAAGCGTGCTAATAATTCACGGTAAACTTCAGTCGCATTATTACAAGGTTGGATAGGTTGTTGATAAAATTTAATACTTCTTCGATTAATTAAGTCATCTATAGTGATTTTCCAATGTTCCGTGCTTATTTGCTCACTACCCGATAGTTTCTCTAATTGATAGTAACGATTGGGCCCCATTGTTTGCGCCACGCTGACGGCCGTATCGGCTAATGCCATCAATGCCAATGGCTCGTTACCTTGCTGATAGGGCACCATACCAGCATGTGCAATGGAATCACTTTTAGTTGTTTGAGCATATTCATCTAAGTGGCGTTTAAGGTGTTCTAAAAATCGTTCGCCTTCTTTAAGTGAAATGCTGTCAATAAAAATAGCAAAATCACCACTTGAGATTCTAAAGCACTCACTCATTCCAAGATTAGCTAGCGATTTTCGAATACAGGTTGCCAATTTTGCTAAATAATCATCTCCAGCAGCACGTCCATGCAACTGATTGATGCTTGCCAGTTCAGCAGCCTTAACGACTATGAGTACACCATACTGTTGCTTATCCGTTTTACTAATTGCTTCAATATGTTGTGTAAAACGTTGTCGAGTTGAAAATCCACTGACGGGATCTTGATATGCGGCTTTAGTTAACTGTTCATTCTCTTTTCTGACACGATCTAAGTTGAGCTTTAATTGGCTGCGACAAATTTCCAGTGTATTACCGAGTGGTCTTAAAACACCTGGAAAGCGCGATTTCTCAATGGCGAGGAACGATAAATCAGGAATATGAGAGATGTATTCGGCAGCATAGTTGATTCTTCGGCGGTGTAGTTGCATCAGCAATGCAAATAACAACATCAATGACACATAAGCGATAATCAATAAGGTTGCTGTCTGTTGTAAATCATCAAAACTGGCTGATAATACGCTCGCGGTATCTAATCTAACTTGTAAGCGACCGTCAGGAAAATTTTGTACATGACCTAATTCAATATTGAAGATTTCACTGGCGAAATCTCCCGCTGGGCGAAGTAAGCTGCCATGAGTAAAATTGTTATTATTATCAGTTTTATCAATATACTGAAAAAACTGAAACGAAAATTTTTCAGACATAAGCTGGTATAGTGCTTCGCCACTCCCTTGCCACTGATCAATAGTTTGCACGTATTGCTGATAATTAACCCGTGCAATTTCACCTTGTTGTTGAACTTCATTATTTTCCACCGTAAAAATTCGGAAAATTAATAAACCGAAAACGATAAAAAGAACAAGCTGAAAGGATTTCGATAAGCCCATAAAACATCTATTCCTTGAGTATGTTTGGTTAAACTTGCTCGTTCTGGCACAAACCTTGTGCTGCAGTGGTTCGAATGTCGTTTTTTAACCAAAAGTAAAATGCGCTATATAGTTTGTATAATAACCAATAATATCATAGCAGAAATGAGATTAAATAATGATTAATCTAAGGTTATATTTCCGATAGAAAATTTAACGATTGTAATCACAAAAATTTTAACATAAATGACCAATGATAAAGGATCATCAATGACTAATAAGATATTGAATTACATGGGAGGTTCGTAGGAGGGGAGTTTTAGCTGTGCGATGAAGTTAATAATAATGGCTCCCCAGACTGGACTCGAACCAGTGACATACGGATTAACAGTCCGCCGTTCTACCAACTGAA
>NZ_JBGOOV010000001.1:184676-299149 GCF_041439795.1 Shewanella sp. 5S214 | reverse complement strand
CTAACCAGTGACATACGGATTAACAGTCCGCCGTTCTACCAACTGAACTATTGGGGAAGCGTATTATTTCAAATGTGTTATCTCGATGGCTCCCCAAACTGGACTTGAACCAGTGACATACGGATTAACAGTCCGCCGTTCTACCAACTGAACTATTGGGGAATCGTTTCGATAACGGTAAATATTGGCTCCCCAAACTGGACTCGAACCAGTGACATACGGATTAACAGTCCGCCGTTCTACCAACTGAACTACTGGGGAAGCGTTTTTAGCAATGTATTGCTGAGAACGGAGCGCATAGTAAAACGCTCTGGTAACTGAGTCAACTCGAGTTATAAAAAAAAACGCATTTATGTGACTAATTGGTTACCAAACACACATCGTGAACGACTTTTGCTCGTTTGTGGTGATATTTTGACAATGAAAACAAAATTAATCACTTACTCATAAAATCTATTGTCGAACACTAACGATGCTGTTTATGTCAATTTCTTTGGGGAGTAGGTAGTTTGTGGTTGAAATTTGTTCGACTGACTTGATTTATCTCTTTGTAACAGAAAGTGGCACAAGTTTTAGCGACAAAGTCTCTCAATAAGCATATATCGAGCAATAAATTGTGCGTTGATACATTAGACTACTTAGCCAATCTCTTGAGATCACGTTTGTGGTCACTTTTACTGTAGCACCGCTCACTCATGCCGCTTAACTCCATCTCATGATTTCCATCTTGATGCCTCATCATAATAAAGTGATTATTCAAGTGCTGATATTTCGGCTAAGAGCTAGCTCAGTTTAACTAATGTATTTAAGAGAATGAAGATTAACATTAATGAAATGTGTATCGAAAGTAGATGACTCAGAGATGGGATCGCAAGCTTGATCGATATTCAATCGATTGCTAAAGTAATTGTAGATTATCGAATTTAGCTGTTCTTGACCCAATAGGTGAACTATTGTCGCTATCTTTCGTATTAATCTGCAAATGTAATTAAATTTCATCACAAATTTCTTACGCTTTTATGAAACTCACTTGGTCGCTACCCCGCAGCAGTATTGAACTTTATTGACTTATCCACTAAATCTGTGGATAAACTTGTGGACTTCTTATGTAAATGAGCGGCAACCCCTTATTGCGCTTGAGTCGGACTTAAATTGGTACAATTATTTAGCGATAAGTTAAGTTGTATTTAATCAACTAGATACAAAAATCAACAACTTTCTTTTGTCACTGTTCTCTCAGTTGCAAAATTGTAATCTCTTTGGACAGTAGATTGTGTATTAAATTATGATTTAAGTTAGTTTTTCGGCGTATTACAGTGATTTAATCATGACCTTATCCATTTGTTTATAACTTTCACTTTAGGATCTTTATTTTGTCACATTACAGTGCTAAGTCGCTGATATTGATCTGAATAAAACATGCCCCAATTAATGGCTATAATGCGCTTTTAGGGTTCATTTGGGCATAGCTTTAAATGATAAGAGAAGCTGTGCAATGATATTTTATATCGCCATTTGCTTGTTTTTGGGTATATCATAAACAGTTAATTAAAATAGGAAGCCGTGTTGTGTCAGAGTCCGTTTTTTCCCTAGAGTCCAAATTTGAACCCGCCGGCGATCAACCTACAGCGATAAAAAAATTAGTTGATGGTTTAGAATCTGGTGTGGCTAGCCAAACGCTACTCGGCGTTACTGGATCAGGTAAAACATACACAATCGCCAATGTCATTAAGCAAATGGGGCGGCCAACTATTATCATGGCGCCTAACAAAACCCTTGCAGCTCAGCTCTATGGTGAGATGAAGGAGTTTTTTCCACATAATGCGGTTGAATATTTTGTATCCTACTACGATTACTATCAACCTGAAGCCTATGTTCCTGCGTCTAACACCTTTATAGAAAAAGATGCATCTGTGAATGCTCACATAGAGCAAATGCGTCTATCGGCCACTAAAGCGCTTTTAGAGCGTAAAGATGTGGTGCTCATCGCCTCGGTATCAGCTATATACGGTTTAGGTGATCCCGACTCTTATATGAAGATGCTATTACATTTGCGCCAAGGTGATTTTATGGGGCAACGGGACATCCTCATCCGACTCAGTGAATTGCAATACAAACGCAATGATATTGAATTACAACGCGGCACATATCGAGTTCGTGGTGAAGTGATTGATATTTTTCCGGCAGAATCTGAACGTGAAGCGATTCGAATTGAATTGTTTGACGATGAAATTGAACGCTTAAGCGAATTTGATCCTTTGACTGGACAGATTAACAAGCGCATCGCACGCACCACTATTTATCCTAAAACCCACTATGTTACCCCGCGAGAAAAAATTCTTGCCGCCACGGAAGAGATAAAGGAAGAGCTACGAGAACGCCGTCAGTATTTACTTGATAACAATAAGTTGATTGAAGCTCAGCGGATCACTGAACGGGTCCAATATGACATTGAAATGATGGTCGAGCTGGGTTACTGCTCTGGAATTGAAAATTACTCGCGATATTTATCCGGTCGATCATCTGGAGATGGTCCACCAACTTTACTTGATTACCTTCCTGCAGATGGTTTACTGATCATTGACGAATCACATGTCACAGTGCCGCAAATCGGCGCTATGTACAAAGGTGACCGAAGCCGAAAAATGAACTTAGTAGAGTATGGCTTTCGATTACCATCTGCATTGGACAATCGGCCATTAATGTTCGAAGAGTTTGAGCGATTAATGCCGCAAACTATTTTTGTTTCTGCGACACCTAGTTTATATGAACTTGAAAAAAGTACCGGAGAGATAGCAGAGCAGGTGGTAAGGCCTACGGGGTTGCTCGACCCTGTTTTAGAAGTGCGTCCAGTGGGTATTCAAGTTGATGATTTATTGTCTGAGATCCACAAACGTGTGGCGGTGAATGAAAGGGTGCTGGTTACCACATTGACCAAACGGATGTCAGAAGATCTGAGTGAATACCTTGATGAACATGGCATAAAAGTGCGCTATCTGCATTCTGACATTGATACCGTTGAGCGGGTTGAGATTATCCGAGATTTACGTTTAGGGCGTTTTGACGTACTGATTGGGATTAACTTATTACGTGAGGGCTTAGATTTACCAGAAGTATCATTAGTCTGTATTTTAGATGCCGATAAAGAGGGTTTTTTACGTTCCGAACGCTCACTTATCCAAACCATTGGTCGTGCGGCCCGTAATGTTAACGGCAAAGTTATTTTATATGCAGATCGCATAACCAACTCAATGGCTAAAGCCATGGGGGAAACGGAGCGTCGACGCGAAAAACAACATCTACACAATGTGGCCAATGGGATTGTGCCGCGAGGTGTGGTGAAAAGTATTACAGATGTGATGGATGTTGGTGATAGCAACTTCAGTAAAGGTACACGTAAAAATCACTCTAAATTTGCTGAAGTCGCAGAAGAGCGCGCTAAATACACCAGTATTGCTGATTTGAGTCATCAAATTGATAAACTTGAAAAACAAATGCATGAACATGCTAAAAATTTAGAGTTTGAGCAAGCAGCAGCTGTGCGTGACGACGTTAAACATTTACGAGATCTGATCATTGTTAATAGCTAACAAGTTGAAAATATAATCCCTGTCTGCTGCCAGATGGGGAAGAGTCTCATGTGATCACAAACAACTGCATCGATAAATTATTCTAAAACTGCTCATAAAAAAACGCGCCAATTGGCGCGTTTTTGTTGTTGCATATTATTGAGCTAATTAGAAACTGGCTGAGCGTGGGGCACGTGGGAACGGGATAACATCACGAATGTTGTTAACGCCAGTAACGTACGATACCAAACGTTCAAAACCTAGACCAAAGCCTGCATGAGGTACTGTGCCATAGCGACGTAAGTCGCGATACCACCAGTAATCTTCTTGGCTTAAATCCATTTCAGCTAAACGCTTATCAAGTACGTCTAATCGCTCTTCACGTTGCGCACCACCGATGATCTCACCAATGCCTGGTGCTAACACGTCCATAGCGGCAACTGTCTTACCGTCATCATTTAAGCGCATGTAGAAAGCTTTAATGTCTTTCGGGTAGTTTTTTACTACCACAGGTGCTTTAAAGTGTTCTTCAGCTAGGTAGCGTTCGTGCTCAGACTGTAGATCGATACCCCATTCGACTGCGAATTCAAACTTCTTACCGCATTTTTTAAGGATTTCAACCGCATCAGTATAATCCACTTGGGCGAAATCACTGCTCACAAAGGCTTGTAAACGTTCAATAACGGTTTTATCAATACGCTCATTAAAGAAGGTTAAGTCATCCATACGCTCTTCAAGTACCGCACTGAAAGCGAACTTAAGCATTTTTTCCGCTAACTCAGCCGCATCGTCTAATGTAGCAAACGCCACTTCAGGCTCAACCATCCAGAATTCTGCAAGATGGCGAGTTGTGTTGGAGTTTTCAGCACGGAAAGTCGGGCCAAAGGTATACACTTTGGATAATGCACAAGCATAGGTTTCAGCGTTCAACTGACCCGATACGGTTAAGAATGCTTCTTTACCGAAAAAATCTTTATCGTAATCAACTTTACCTGCGTCAGTACGTGGAAGATTTTCCATGTCTAACGTTGACACGCGGAACATTTCACCTGCGCCTTCACAATCAGAAGCGGTAATAAGTGGGGTAGATACCCAGATAAAACCTTCTTGGTGATAGAAACGATGGATTGCTTGCGATAAACAGTTACGAACTCGAGCTACAGCACCAATAATATTGGTACGTGGGCGTAAATGGGCGAGTTCACGAAGATGCTCAATAGAATGACGTTTAGCCGACATTGGATAAGTATCTGGATCATCAACAAATCCAGTCACTACGATTTCAGATACTTGTAATTCAAATGCTTGGCCGGCACCTGGAGAGGCTACCACTTCACCTGTCATCACAACAGAGCAGCCTGCAGTCAATTTCAATACATCGTCATTGTAATTGGCTAGGCTATTTGGCACGACACCTTGAATAGGGTCGAAACATGAACCGTCATAAACGGCCAAGAAAGAGATACCCGCTTTTGAATCACGACGAGTTCTTACCCAGCCACGTATAGTGACATGTGAACCAACGGCGTGTTCAGCTTTAAATACAGAAGCGACAGATGCAATGCTCATTGTTGCTTTATTCTCCAACGTATAGAATATAAATATAAAATTTGGGTTTATCTTACCTTGCTGGTGGCTTTTCTCAAGCTGAAAACGCTATTCTATAAAGATTATTGTGATACTTTTGAGTAAGTCGATTAAATATTTGGCGAATTAGCCTCGTATTCTCTCGTTAACCAAGGAAAAGGCCATGTCTCGTTTAGGTATTATACAAGTGGTGTTGACTATTTTGTCATTATTAGGCTGGAGCTTAGCCATTTATGCATTGATTATCTTTGGCGAAGCCAGACCCGATAGAGCCGTAGGGTACTTTTTGAGTAAGGGTGCCACGGTCCGCTTGAACTGGGATCCACAGTTAACCATTAAATTAGAATACCTAATTTGGTGGTGTGCCGGTGTTAGTTTTCTCAACCTGCTGGTAAATTTTTATGCTAAGGCCACTACGCGCATAGGGTTTTGGGTTAATATTCCGTTGTTGTTTTTGGTGTCAGTGTCTGCGGGTTTGTACATTCGTTACGTGGTGTAGATGTGTAGATTAATGCTCATGCAGAAGCCAATAAAAGTGGTTACCGTTTGGGTGTTGAATTGGATTTTTATTTAAATCGCCAATGTTATAGGCTTAATTGACATCGATATGACGACACAATAAGTCGATAATGGCGGCGGTAACCCCCCAAATAAACTTGTCTTCAAAAGGCATAAAGTGAACTTGATACCTTGCCCCATGACGATAATGAAACATGTTATGGCGGTTGCTGCGCTCAATAAAAAAATTGAGTGGTACCAAAAAGCAATCTTCAACTTCACCAGGATCTAGCACCAATTCAAAAGGCTGCTTTACCATCGCTACCACAGGGGTAATTTCAAAACCAGTAAAGGTTTTGTGCGCAGGAAAAATCCCTAGAATATCGACATTTTCAGGCTGTAATCCTATTTCTTCGTGCGCTTCGCGCAGTGCCGTATGAATAATATCCCTATCATTTGGCTCAACTTTACCGCCAGGAAAGCTGATTTGACCAGGATGGTGACGTAAATGCATAGGACGCCGAGTTAACATAATATGCAGTTGCTGATCGACTTCCATTACTGCAATTAACACCGCGGCTTGACGACCAAGATATGATTTGGGCGCAGAGGTGATGGTTGAGCGCAGCCGATGTAAGTTATAGCGTAAAGTGAATTCGTGTTTATTCATTGGTAACGTCTGGATCCTATTTATTATATCTGGTTGTTTTAGTCGTAAATAGTCACAATCATTCGATGGTATCTACCAAAGCTTAACCAGCATAACGGAGCCATTTAATGGTGGCATTTTACCACAATGCTCGATATGAGTGGGCTTAGATATCTTATAGAAAAACAACACCTGTTATAAATTTAATACCATTCAATACCCCGTCTATAGTAAATCAATATTTCGTTCCTATTTTATTAATCTTTCATCAATAGCAGGCAAATGCTACAGGTGGCTAATCAGTGGTCTACTGATGATCATTAATTCATCTGGAAGTCTCTTCTATTTAGCTGCGCTATTTTATGGCAATAGCAAAGCAAACTTTATGATGTTATGCACTTTTTTTGTATCTTCTGCACTATTTCTGTGCGATAACTAATCGCAGATGAGCGTCACAAGTAACAATATTTGTTAAATTGAATTTAATTAACCATCTGATTTATAAGTAATATGTTTTGTCATTTTACTGCCATTAATCTGTAGTCAATTTGTTATGATTAACTGGCATGGTAACTGCTGTATTTTCAGTAGTTAATTCACGCGAGGAGGACAAATATGGAGCTAGAAAAGTTACTGTATTTGCAAGGCGTAGGGGCAGAGTTTATCGATTGTTTCGGTAATCTTGTTCATATACCCGCTAAGGACAGGCAGGGTATTTTAACCACAATGTTGTTACCATCTTCAGGTCATCAACATGCTTTTAGCCGTCATAGCGAAGCGTTATGTCATCTCAATGAGTCTTATCATCAACCATTATCAGAGTCACAGGTTGCAGCTAAGATCAGCCAGCTCGATATCCAACCTTGGTTAAAGCCACTGCATAACTTTCAATGGTGTTTAATTGATAAGCCTCATGTTGATATTTACTTACCAGAGCGTGACTCAGGTGCTTTTAGCATCAAGATCCACGGTGAAAATGCACACTCTATCTCGATCTCTGCACAGGTCAATGACTGTATTGTTGTCGGTGAATACCATATTAACGGTCAGCGTTATTGTCAGTATCGCTTATTTTTCGTTCATCCCAGCCTGCAGTTAGGATACTACTCATTGAGTTTATCCTTTATCAATGATCCAGCTCATCCTGATGTGTTGCATGGGCAATTAATGGTCTCTCCATCTATGGCCTATCAAGGTCGTTTAGCACAAACAGATAAACAGTTTTGGGGACTGAATGCGCAGCTTTATGCATTACGTAATGATGCTCAATGGGGCATAGGCGATTTTGGCAATTTAGCCGAACTGATTGATTACGCGGCTCATGCTGGTGCTGATTTTATTCTGCTTAATCCACTTCATGCTTTAGACATCAGCCAGCCAGATAATCCCAGTCCATATAGCCCAACGGATCGTCGGCGTTTAAATCCCTTATACATACAAATTGAAGCCGTTGGTGAATATAACGCCCTTGATGGGGAGTTATTATCACAAAAATGGCAACAAAAAAGACAGATCCTCAATCAAGCTCATTTGATTAACTATGATGAAGTTCAGCAGTTAAAATATGCTGCATTTGAAAAACTGTATCAAATATTTTGCTTGGACCATGTTAAGTATGAAACCCCCAGATTTAAAGAGTATTTGGCATTCATAGAACAAGATGACGTTGCATTAATGCAATTTGTCACCATGGAATTGAAATTGGCATCTAAAAATTTCACTCATGATGCTGGGTTTTATTTATATTTACAGTTCATTGCCAATGAGCAATTACAAGCTTGTCAGCTTAATGCGAAGCAGTGCGGCATGAGTATTGGACTGATCCGTGATTTAGCTGTTGGTGCCATTAGCCATGGGGCGGAGGTGAGTGCAAATGTTGATTTTTTTTGCGATAACGCCAGTATCGGCGCGCCGCCAGATCCGTTTGCCGAGCAAGGCCAAAATTGGGGCTTAACTCCATTTGATCCGGTCAAATTAAAACAACATGACTTTAGCCACTTTATCCAACTGGTTCGCAGTAATATGCAAAGTTGCGGAGCCTTGAGGATCGACCATGTCATGGGGTTGCTGCGTCTATGGTGGTGGCCGTTACAGGACGATTTAGGCAATGGCAGCTATGTCTATTACCCGCTTGAAACCTTACTAGCTATTGTGTGTTTAGAAAGCCAACGGGCGCGTTGTGTCGTTATTGGTGAGGACTTAGGCATAGTTCCGCCAGAAATAGTGGCTTGTTTGCGTGACGCGGGTATTTTTTCGAACGAATTATTCTATTTCTGTAAAGATTATCACGGCTTCAAG
The DNA here is from genome assembly GCF_041439795.1 of Shewanella sp. 5S214. Classification (NCBI taxonomy): domain Bacteria; kingdom Pseudomonadati; phylum Pseudomonadota; class Gammaproteobacteria; order Alteromonadales; family Shewanellaceae; genus Shewanella; species Shewanella sp. 5S214. Next base: position 290,548 of record NZ_JBGOOV010000001.1, on the reverse strand, counting down.
TCTCCACAAGAACACAAGCGCCAGAGCTTGATGATGCTAGCTAATCATGATGTTCCTACATTATTTGCGTGGTGGTCTGGCGACGATTTACGTCTACGACGTCAGCTTAATTTGATCGAAACCGATGATAAATTACAGCAGCTTTTAGCGCAGCGTCAGCAAGAAAAAATACAATTAGTCGATTTACTTATCCGCGAACATGCGTTTGAGTTACCACTGCCCACATCTTCAGTGGATGAATTAGAGTTTGACAGTGTGTTACTGGCTTGGATAAGTGTTGCCGCCAAAGGCAATGCACAATTGTTTAGTGTGCAATTAAGTGACTTAGTCGCTGATAAGCATGGGGTTAATATTCCTGGTACTTGGAAAGAGTTCCCTAACTGGCAGCGCAGGTTACCTTTGTCTATTAAGCAAATGTCCCAAAGTCCTAAAGTACAACAACGTCTTGAAGCGATAGCTTGTGCACGACAATCTCGCAGCAACGCCCGAAGCAGCGTTAGTGCTGTAAACATTCCCTCATCCGATACACTCGGCCATTAATGGATCACTGATTATGACTGTAGCGACCCCGTATTTTCAGCAAGATAGTGAAATAGCCTTATTAAATGGTGAGTACACTGACGTGTTTTCATTACTTGGTATGCACAGTAGTAGTGATAATAAAGGATTAATTGTTCGTTGCTTACTTCCCGGTGCACTGAGTATCGATGTGTTAAACGCAAAAGATCTCCGTAAAGTGGCCAGTCTTGAACAGGTTAATCAACAAGGTTTGTTTGCCGGTAAAATGGGCCGCAGAGTGAAACCTTTTGCTTACTTATTGCGAGTGCAATACCCATTGTGTGAACAGCTCATCAATGATCCTTATCAGTTTGATAGTTTACTCAATCCTGATGATGTGTATTTATTCGGTGAAGGTAGTCAGTTACAAACTTATCATTTTCAAGGGGCTAACTGGCGCGAGCATCATGATGTTAAAGGTGTGCATTTTTGTGTGTGGGCGCCAAATGCCAAGCAAGTGGCTGTGGTGGGCGATTTTAACTTATGGGACAAAAAACGCCATGTGTTGCGCCACCATCCTGCGAGTGGGTTGTGGGATATTTTTATTGCAGATGTTGAACCTGATCAACACTATAAGTTCGCTATTTGCGATGTTCATGGCAATGAGATTATTAAATCTGATCCCTATGCCGTTGCCATGCAACCGTCGCCGCACAATGCGTCAAAAATCCCTAATTTTGATCATTATGACTGGCAAGATGGCGAATGGTTAACTGAACGAGCTAGCCGTGAGCCTCATGCTCAACCTATGTCTATTTATGAAGTGCAATTAGCCTCATGGCGTCGTAGTGGTGATGACGGTCAAGATTACACCGATTATTCACAGCTCATTGCCGAACTGGTGCCGTATGTCAAAGAAATGGGCTTTACCCATTTGCAATTGATGCCAATCAGTGAGTATCCATTTGACGGTTCTTGGGGTTATCAACCTGTCGGGTTATTTGCGCCTACCTATCGCTTTGGCGACGCTAATGGTCTTAAAGCCTTTATCGATGAATGCCATTTACAAGGTATTGCAGTATTGCTTGATTGGGTACCCGCACACTTTCCTCGAGATCCACACGGGCTGGTGAGATTTGATGGTAGCTGCTTATATGAACATGAAGATCCGCGCCGAGGTGAGCATCCTGATTGGGATACGCTAATTTATAATTATGGTCGCGCCGAAGTACGCAGTTTCTTATACAGCAACGCCTATTACTGGCTAAACGAATTCCATTTTGATGGTTTACGCCTTGATGCTGTGTCGTCGATGTTATATCTCGATTACAGCCGCACAGCCGACCAATGGATCCCCAATGAACTGGGTGGCCGAGAAAACCTTCAAGCTATCAGCTTTCTACAGGAGCTTAATGCGCGCATGTACCAATGTTTTCCTGGCATTAATATGATCGCTGAGGAATCAACTGCGTGGCCAGGCGTGACTCAAGCGACCAGTAATAACGGCTTAGGTTTTGGTTTTAAATGGAACATGGGCTGGATGAACGACACACTGCGTTACATCAGCAGCGATCCTTTGTTCAGACGTTATCACCATGGTGAGCTGACATTTAGCTTAGTGTATGCCTTTACCGAACAATTTATTTTGTCGCTTAGTCATGATGAAGTGGTCCACGGCAAGGGGTCGTTATTACATAAAATCCCCGGCGACGATTGGCAGAAATTTGCTACGTTACGCGCTTATTACGGTTTCATGTGGGCACATCCGGGCAAAAAGTTATTGTTTATGGGCAATGAGTTTGCTCAGCGCAACGAGTGGAACCATAACCAGAGCCTTGACTGGCATTTATTAAACTATACGCCGCATCAAGGCGTGCAAGATTGGGTACGCGATCTCAATCAGTGTTATCAGCAATATCCTGCGTTATATCAACGCGATCACTATAGTGATGGTTTTCAATGGCTCGACTGCAATAATGCCGACGATAACATTTTAGTATTTTGTCGTTTTGGTATTGATAAACAACAACCTGTGGTGATTGTGGTCAACATGTCGCCACAGGTTTTTCACCACTTTAGAATTGGGGTGCCAACCGACCAGTCCTATAACGAAATACTTAACAGTGACCACCGTCATTATGGCGGCAGTCATGTTGTCAATGATGCAACGTATGAAATACAAGCAACAGAATGGCAAGGCATGCCTTACAGTTTAGTGATTACAGTGCCACCACTGGGATGCAGTATTTGGGCACCGGAACCGCATGAGTTGCCATAATAGTGCAACATGTTAAAACAGCAGGGTTTGACTTCAAAAGGGCATGTTATGGGTATAAGCAGCGGTTATCCTTATCCACTGGGAGCGACGGTTGATAATAGCGGAGTGAATTTTTCGTTATTTTCAGCACATGCCACCAAAGTGGTGTTGTGTATCTTTGATGCCACGGGGGAAATTGAGGTTGCTCAGTACATTATGACTGAGAAAACACGGCAAATTTGGCACTGTCATCTAGCCAATGCTCAAGCTGGGCTTTTGTATGGTTATCGCGTTTTTGGGCCCTATCAACCGCAGCTTGGCCATCGTTTTAATCACCATAAATTGCTCCTCGACCCATATGCAAAAAAGCTGGTTGGAGAGCTAAAATGCCATCCGGCGGTCTATGGTTATGACATTAATGCCCTTGATGAAGATTTGTCATTTGATACTCAAGACAGCGCGCCTTATTTGCCCAAAGCACAAGTGATCGATTATGAGTTTGTTAAAGACATTCCAATCGTACCGCTCAATATTAGTCTGGCTCGAAGCATTATCTATGAGACCCATGTAAAGGGGTTTACTCAACAACATCCACAGGTCGATGCAACAAAAAAAGGCACCTTTGCGGGCCTAGCGAGCAAGCCGATAGTCGATTACTTACAAAATGTTGGTATTACCAGCGTAGAGTTGTTGCCCGTGCATGGCTTTTTCGATGAGCCTTTTTTGATTGAAAAAGGCCTCAATAACTATTGGGGCTATAACAGTATTGCCTTTATGGCGCCTCATTCTGCTTATTTATCTGATGAGGGTGATATTGCTGAGTTTAGGCAAATGGTCTCAACACTTCACGCCGCAGGGATTGAAGTGATCCTCGATGTGGTATTTAACCATACTGCCGAAGGAAACCATTTAGGGCCGACGTACAGTTTTCGCGGTATCGATAATGCCAGTTATTACCGTTTATTGCCTAATGATAAGCGCTTTAATATTAACGATACTGGTTGTGGTAACACCTTTAATCTCAATCATCCGCAAGTATTAATGTTAGTCATGGACTCTTTGCGTTATTGGGTCGAAATTATGGGCGTCGATGGGTTTAGATTTGATCTCGCCAGTTGTCTTGGCCGTGAGGCTTATGGTTTTGATCCCGGAAGTGGATTCTTTGATGCTATTACCCAAGACCCAGTATTGTGCAAGGTTAAGCTCATTGCCGAGCCTTGGGATATTGGCCCCGGTGGTTATCAGCTCGGTAATTATCCAGTGGCATTCAGTGAATGGAATGATCGCTACCGTGATGCAATGCGCCGTTTTTGGCGTGGGGATAGTGGTTTATTACCTGAATTTGCCAAGCGATTTCATGGCTCGAGTGATTTTTTTGAACATAACGGCCGAGGCCCTGCGGCGAGTATTAATTTTATCACCAGTCATGATGGCTTTAGCCTACATGATTTGGTGAGCTACAACGATCGCCATAACTTGGCTAACGGTGAGGATAACCGTGATGGTCATCAAGAAAACTGCAGTTACAACTATGGTATTGAAGGTGAATCTGCCGATGAAGCGATTAATGCCATTCGATCGCGACAAAAACGCAATTTATTAACCTGTTTATTGTTGTCTCAGGGCGTGCCCATGTTGTTGGCGGGAGATGAATCAAGTCAAACACAACAAGGCAATAATAACGCCTATTGCCAAGATAATCCTATCGGCTGGTTTGACTGGGAGCAAATAGATTGGTCGTTAGTGAATTTTACTGCGCAGTTGATCAGCTTGCGCAAACGCTTTCCTATGCTGTGTCACCAAGCTTTTATTCATAAACCAGAAGCCTTATTTGATAACGGTTTAGCTTGGTTTAACCGCCAAGGTGAGGTGATGAATAAATCAAATTGGTGTGAACATCATACCCGTACCTTAAGCGTGATTTTAACCGGTAATCTAGCGGATGCCGACATTGGTGCGGTGGCGGAAAGTACCGAAGCGTTATTATTGATGATTAATGTCGATGAGTTGCCCCACCAATTTACTCTGCCGCAATTACCCCATTTTCGCCATTGGCATTGCTTACTGCATACCCAAGAAAGTGAACCCGAAGTCGATGCTAATAAGCAAGTGAATGTAATCAGTCGTAGTTTAATGCTATTTCATACCGAATTTACTAGGAGTCATTGATGACCACAGCAAAAGATAACGCCAGTGTAAAAAAAACCACTGTGCGTGCCAGTCGCAGTAAAGCTAGCACTAAGGCGACGAGTAAAGAAAATGTCGTGGCGGCCTCGCAAGCTGACAAGGTCGGTAGTGCTCATCATGATCCTTGTGAACCCTGTGACAATTTATCGGCATCACTTGCCCGACATATCCGCTACGGGTTATGTCGTGACGAACATGAACAACATGAGCTTTTTAATGCCGTGGCGCAAAGCGTTAAAGAACAAATGCTCGATAACTGGCGTCAAACACGGATTAAAGACAATCAATATCAACAAAAACAGGTTGCGTACTTATCACTTGAATTTCTAATGGGCCGAGCTCTAGGTAATGCATTGTTGAGTTTAGACATTACTGCTGATGCCCAACAGGTGTTAACCGAATACGCCACCAGCTTAGAAGATATTGAGCAAGTTGAACAAGATGCTGGTCTTGGTAATGGTGGACTTGGGCGCTTAGCGGCATGCTTTTTAGACAGTTGTGCGAGTTTAGACTTATCGGTTACTGGTTATGGGATTCGTTACCAATATGGCATGTTTGCGCAAAAGATTGTCGATGGTTATCAAGTAGAGCGTCCCGATCGCTGGTTACGTCATGGTAACCCATGGGAAGTTCGCCTCTCTAACCGTATTGTTAGCGTGCCTTTTTTTGGTCATACCGAAACTTATGTTGATAAGCATGGACATCGACATCATGTGTGGGCAGATACGCAAAACGTGTTAGCTGTCCCTTATGATATGCCAATCCCAGGATTTAAGAATGGCCGTATCAATACACTGCGTTTATGGAAAGCCGAAGCCAATGACGAATTTGATTTAGCCGAGTTTAACGAGGGCGATTATGCTGAAGCCGTTGCCACTAAAAATTTGGCTGAACAAATCACCATGGTTTTATACCCAAATGATTCGAGTGTGAATGGCAAAGAATTACGACTACGCCAGCAATACTTTTTATCATCAGCCAGTTTGCAAGATTTACTGGCCCGTTACGTTAGTCAATTTGGTGAAGACTTCAGCCAGTTCAGTGAACATAACGTGTTACAGCTTAATGATACTCACCCCAGCATTGCCGTACCTGAGTTAATGCGACTGTTACTGGATAAATACAGTTTGAGTTGGGATGCCGCATGGGCGATTACCAGTCAATCTATGGCCTATACCAATCATACTTTACTGCCCGAAGCGTTAGAGCGCTGGTCGGTACCTATGATGAAAAACATGTTGCCACGCATTGTCGAAATTATCTTCGAAATTAATGCTCGTTATTTAGAACAAGTGGCTCACCATTGGCCGGGAGATATTCAAAAGTTAGCCAGCATGTCGATTGTCGAAGAAGGCCCCGAGCAACATATTAGGATGGCATATTTAGCCATTGTTGCCAGTTTTTCAGTTAACGGTGTGGCGGGCTTGCATACTCAGTTACTCAAACAAGGGCTGTTTAATGACTTTTATCAATTGTGGCCCGATAAATTTAATAATAAAACCAACGGTGTTACCCCAAGGCGTTGGCTTGCGTATTGTAATCCTAAGTTATCGGCACTTATTTGCCGTCGTCTAGGTGACGAATGGATCAATGATTTATCTCGTCTTACCGCACTTAATGCTTTTAGCAGTGACAAGCAGTTCGTTAAAGAATGGGCGCAAATTAAGTTTGAAAATAAACAAGCGCTAAGCACATTTGTGAAGCAGCAATGCGATGTTGAGTTTGACCCACTAATGATGTTTGATGTGCAAGTGAAGCGTATTCATGAATATAAACGTCAGCTCCTGAATATCCTTCATGTGATTCATTTATATCGCCGTATTTTAAGTGGCGATACACAAGATATGGTGCCACGCTGTGTACTCATAGGAGGCAAAGCCGCACCAGGTTACGCCATGGCCAAGCAAATTATTAAACTGGCTAATAATGTCGCTCATATGGTCAATTCCGATCCTTTGGTCACGCCACATTTACGCATGGCATTTTTGCCCAACTATAACGTCAGTGCCATGGAAAAAATATGTCCAGGTACCGATTTATCTGAGCAAATATCTACAGCAGGTAAAGAGGCATCGGGCACAGGAAACATGAAATTCATGATGAATGGAGCCTTAACGATTGGTACTTTAGATGGCGCCAATATTGAGATGCTGGAAGAGGTGGGTGATGATAATTTCTTCTTATTTGGTTTAGATGCTAACCAAGTCGCTCAAGCGCGGATAAATTATCAACCGCAACACATTGTTGAGCATTCAACAGCCCTTAATGGGGTGATGAGTATGCTAAAAAGTGGCCATTTTAATTTGGTCGAACCGGGTATTTTTAACGACATTATCGCTTCAATTATTGATCCTAATGATCAGTGGATGACCGCTGCTGATTTTGACAGTTATTGTTTAGCACAAGAGCAGGTCGCTAAGACGTATCTTGATCAAGATAGCTGGCAAAAAATAAGTATTCGAAATACTGCCGCCAGTGGGCGTTTTTCAAGCGACAACACCATAGCGGGCTACCGTGATGAAATATGGATGAAAAAGTAATACAAGGAAAGTGCAGCGACGCTGTAATTAACGTAAATCGTAGATTAATGTTTGTTTATTGGTGGCTAAGTTGAATAGCCAAATGGAGTCTGCTTATGAGTAATGTTCGTTATATTAGTAATTTAACTCGTGATACCTATGCGTTGATATTAGCGGGTGGTCGAGGTTCTCGGTTGTATGAATTAACCGACTGGCGTGCGAAACCTGCGCTTTATTTTGGTGGTAAGTATCGCATTATCGACTTTCCGTTATCAAACTGTATTAACTCAGGAATACGAAGAGTGGGAGTGGTGACGCAATATAAGTCACATTCTTTAATTCGGCATGTTACTCGTGGCTGGGGTCATTTCAAAAAGGAACTAGGGGAATCGGTTGAGATTTTACCTGCGTCACAGCAAACATCTGGTAACTGGTATCAAGGTACTGCCGATGCGGTATTTCAAAATATTGACATTATTCGGCATGAAATCCCTAAGTATGTGATGATCTTATCTGGCGATCATATTTATCGCATGGATTATGCTGGTTTGCTCGCCGCTCATGCTGAGTCGGGTGCCGATATGACTGTGTGTTGTTTAGAAACCCCAATTGCAGAAGCGGCAGGTGCATTTGGGGTGATGGAAGTTGATAGTGATAATCGGGTCATTGGTTTTGAAGAAAAGCCCGCAGAGCCTAAGCCAACCCCAACTGATCCAGAAAAGTGTTTAGCCTCAATGGGCAACTATGTTTTTAATACTAAATTTTTGTTCGAACAATTAAGAAAAGATGCCAATAACGAAAGCTCAGATCGTGATTTTGGCAAAGATATTATTCCAGCAATTATCAAAACACATAATGTGTTCGCGTTTCCTTTTACAACTTCAGTGTCTGATGAGCCAGCCTATTGGCGCGATGTGGGTACCTTAGATTCATTTTTCCAAGCGAATATGGAGTTATTGTCGCCAACACCAGCATTAAATTTATACGATGCTAAGTGGCCAATTTGGACATATCAGGAACAGCTTCCACCGGCTAAGTTTGTGTTTGATGATGATAATCGCCGCGGTATGGCAGTTGATTCAATCGTTTCCGGCGGTTGTATTATCTCTGGTGCCAAAGTGAAACGAAGCGTGCTATTTGACGAAGTGCGTGTGTGTTCTTATTCCTCAGTCAAAGATTCGGTATTATTACCCGATGTGGTGGTACTGAAGAATTGCAAAATAAAAAATGCCATTTTAGATCGGGGTTGTATTATTCCTGAAGGCATGTCGATTGGTTATAATCAAGAACATGACAAGGCGAGGGGTTTTAGGGTGTCAGAAAAAGGCATTACCTTGGTAACCCGCAAAATGTTAGGTTTAGCGGTTGGCTTTGAATAAGGATCCTAGATGACTCCTGCGAGTGTAAAACGAGTCCTGCTGGTGGCAGCAGAAAATGATGCACTGCATGGCGCTAAAGTTGGGGGCATGGCGGATGTCATCCGTGATTTGCCGCCAGCATTGGTACAATGCGGCGTAATAGCCGATGTGGCCATGCCAAATTATGGCTTCTTAGCGCCACATTATCATGCCGCACACATGGCTGATGTTGAAGTTGATTTTGCTGGCCAGCGCCATACTGTAGCGGTTTATCGCTTGCCAAGACCACAACATAAAGATGCCATCCTTAATGTGGCTGAAGATCAATGGGATGACGCGGTAGCTCAAATCTATCTATTTGATCATCCGCTATTTAATCACCAAGGCCAAGTGTATTGCAGTGGTTCGGCAGACAGACCGTTTGCCGAAGATGCAACCAAGTTTGCACTGTTTTCTCTTAGTGTGGCCACGTGCTTGGTGAATAAATTATTACCACAGTTTGAGGTGTTGCATTTACATGACTGGCACAGTGCAATGGTTGCCATGCTGCGTGGATGCGTAGATGATTTTTCTGCGCTGAGAGCATTACCTTGTGTGTTTACCATTCACAATTTGGCCTTACAAGGGATCCGGCCTTTTATTGGCGATGATTCATCGTTTGCCCATTGGTTTCCGCAATATGTGGGTAAATTAAACCTTATTGCCGATACCAGTATATTTGACCCTCGTTACAGCAATTGTGTTAATCCGATGCGCATGGGCATTGTACTCAGTGACAAAGTGCATTTAGTGTCGCCCAGTTATGCGCAAGAGGTGTTAATGCCATCTGACTATCACAAAGGCTTTTTTGGTGGCGAAGGGTTAGAGGCCGATTTAGTGGTTAAGTCTTTACAAGGTAATGTGGTTGGGATCATTAATGGCTGTGTTTATGATGATGTTAGCCATAAATCTAATCAAGCCCAGCTTACTCAGCAGAGCGAGTATTGGGCGTTATTACTTCAAGCTGAGAATGCCGTCATTAAGTGGCAAACTAAAACAAGCCAGCTGAGTGTATTAGACTCCATTGCGTTAACACGGATCAATCAATCTAAGCAGACTATATTAGCCGACTATCATCACTTAACCGCCCTAAAAAGCAGTGTGTCAGATGATGAGCAACGATTTTTACTGACCTCAGTTGGGCGTTTAACAGAACAAAAAGTGTTGATTCTGTTGCAGCCTTTTAACCCTACTCACGCCACTAAAATTCATGCCTCGGCGAAAACAGTGTTAGAGGCTATTCTCGAATCACTCAAGAAACATCAACCTAATGGCGTGTTTATGTTACTTGGTAGTGGTGATGTGAATATTGCTAATGCATTACAAGCTACCGCAGCACGTTATGATAACTTTGTGTTTTTACATGGTTATGACGAAGCTTTATCTGAGCAACTTTATCGCTTGGGCAGCTTGTTTTTAATGCCCAGTTCATTTGAGCCTTGCGGGATCAGTCAAATGCTCGCGATGCGGGCAGGCCAACCATGCTTAGTTCATGGCGTCGGGGGGCTCAATGATACGATTGAAGATAATGTCAGTGGCTGGGTATTTAACGGTGCAACACTGGCGACACAAGGTGAAGCCTTGGTTGAACGTTTTACTCAAGTGCTCGAGTTATTTGGCAGTGATACTTGGAAGCAAGTGAAACAAAATGCCGCCAAACAACGATTTACCTGGGATGAGGTTGCTAAACAGTATATTGAAAAGTTATATGTGAGCAATTGAGCTATCCAGTCAGTGTCCAAGCGAATCATATTGGATAATGTGACTAGGTAGCACTCAACCGGTTACTCAAATTATTAGCAAACGAGTAGCAGGCAGCTCTTGGCACTCTTTGTATTGATAGCCGCAATTTCTCAATTAGCCAATAAAAAAGCCAATCAAATTGATTGGCTTTTTTGTCTTCCAATAACTACTTAAGCTTGACCTGCTAAATAGCTGACGACTTTATATGGTGCACTTTATCTCGAAGCGTTGTGCTGAGCCATCGAACGATGTTGTCCGTTTGATGACTCATGAGTCTGCTGCTGATATCGTGCTATGACCAATAAATATACCGTCTTGTGTTACTAGTTTAGTGACTAATAGGTATAGCGAAGATCCAAGTAATAGTAACCACCATTAAACCCAAATGGAGTATTGGTGAGCGGGTATATGAAAATTCCGTTAAAGTTATTATCCTCAGGACGTTTCTCTGGATAAGTATCAAACAGGTTTTGTACCCCTAAGGTGACGGCGAGATTATCGGTTGCACGGTAACGAGTACTTAAATCTGTGGTCCATCTTGAGCCATATTCCACTTCACTTGATGAATAACCCACAGTGTAGTTTCCGAAATAACTGAAACGTAAGTTGGTAGTGAAGTCGTCATACTGATGCGTAAAGCCAATGTTAGCAGTGTTTTTAGGATTGGCTTCAGTCATGCGAACAACTTCAATATTATCAAATAGCTCGTCTTCTAAACCATTGAGGATTGAAGGCAACGAAATGGACTCAATTTCAGTTTCTTTGTATGAGTAGGCTAGGTTGGCTTTTAAATCGCCAAATTCACCAAGGTCTATCCCTTGAGTGATAACTAAGTCGACGCCTTGAGTTTTAGTATCAACCGCATTCATAAAGAAGCGAGCCGAGTCGGCATTGGTGCCCTCAAGGATAGCGGCAATCGCCGGTGAACTTTCTTTATCTATAGCGCCTGATAAAATGATTCTGTCATCGACATTAATTTCATAAGCATCTAATGTGACTGCAAAACCATTATTACCCGTGTAAACAATACCTGCACTATAAGAATGTGATTGTTCAGCTTTAAGATCTGGAATACCTAACTCTGATCTAATCGGCGATAACTGATTAAAGGTGCCTGATTCTCTAGGAATAAACTCACCAGTGACAGGATCGGGATCAAAAAAGGTCGATACGTTAGTAAAATACAGTTGCTGCACACTGGGTGCACGGAACCCCGTGTCGGTGGTTAACCTAAGTGCCAGACTGTCCGTCAGCTCATAACGGCCAGATAGCTTCCAGCTGGTGTTGCTACCAAAGTCAGAGTAATCTTCATAACGCACTGCTGCTGCCCAATAAAAATCTTCGGTGAGTTGGTTTTCTAGTTCAATATACAGTCCCAGGTTAGTGCGGTCTTCATCGACTTCAGACTCTTTGGTAAAACCACCAAAACCTTGGCTACCGCCGGATTTCCCTTGGTAATCGCCTTTGATATACGACTCTTCTTGGCCTGCATCAATTTGATAGCCACTTTGACGCCATGTCACGCCCATCGCGACTAATAAGTCTGAGTCATTAGCAAAATCATAGTAGCTTGAAGCATCGACATTAAGATTAAGTTCACTGGTAGACAGAGTTCCTGCATCAAAGCTTGTTGGGCTAATAGGGCCGAGCGAGGCATTGATACTGTTTTCTAAGGTATATTCAAAACTGTTGCTACCAAAACCAGCCGATGAGTCAACTTGCCATTTCCCCAACTCAAACTCATAACCGGTTACTAAAGAGTAATCGATAATTTCTGGGCTTATTTGCGGTAAAAATCCGTCTGGATAGACTTCAATCACGTTGCGAGAATCAAGTGCGCGACGATAAAAAGCGCCTGAACTTGAGTTACGTTTGCTAATGCCACCAAAGGCATAAAGCTTACCCTTGGTATCTAACCCTTGTTCAGCATTCAAAAATAAGCCGTAGTTATCATAGTCACTGTCGCCAACATGATGGTTTTTACGATCGAATGTGGCTTCACGGGGATCAGGACTGCCGTCGGCTAATGTTGGATATTGCTGGCGAGTATCAAAGCCCGCTCTGTTGGTGGAGTTTTTCTGATGAGCCTCTAAAGAGACGTTCACAAAACCTTCGTCACTGAAGCTAAAGCCTTGGTTTACGCCTAAACGAACTTGTTCACCATCACCTTCATAGGTTTGACCTACTTGAGTCGTAATGCTGCCGCCTTGGTCACTGTCTTTCAGTACAACGTTAATCACCCCAGCGATAGCGTCAGATCCATAAAGTGCAGAGGCACCGTCACGTAAAATTTCAATTCGCTTAATGGCTGTCATCGGAATAGCATTTAAATCAACGTTTGACGAACCTTTGCCTAAGGTTCCGGCCAAATGCACTAATGCCGAACCATGACGGCGTTTACCATTAACCAACACTAAGGTGTGATCCGGTGACATCCCGCGAAGGCTTGCTGGACGCACAGCGTCACTGCCGTCGGTAATTGATGAAAATGGGAAGCTATAACTTGGTGCCGCAAATTGTAATGCTTTGGCCGTTTCAGTAATCCCGGTGGCTTCAAGTTGTTCGGAGGTAATAATATCGACAGGTGTTGCACTGTCTGTAGCGGTACGAAGGGCGATACGCGAGCCAATGACCTGAATGCGCTCTAGGTTTTCACCTTCCTCTGCAGCGATGGCTACAGGAGCTGAAATACTGCCAATAACGGCCAAACAAACGAGACTTTTATACATTAGTAATCCTGCGATAACGTTATAGTAAACTTTGTAACATTATAGGACATTTTCGCTGATGCATAGGAGTACTAACTGCTGACTTAGTTAGTCTAATCAGTCATATGTCATGACACTCTGGTCTAGTTGAACACTTAGTGGCGTTCATTTATTAACCATTAAACCGCGCAAACAATAAATGCCTGCGATCAGTCACAGGCATTTATTGTAGATGATGTGATTGCTGTTAAGCGGCTCTTAGTTGGGTAAGCTTGCTTGGTGGGATGAGATAAAAGCTGCCATCGCTTGTTCGGCGCGATCTTGTGCTGATGCCCAAGTATCGGTATTGGTCATGGTTTCGACTATTTCGTAATAGCACTTAATTTTAGGTTCAGTGCCAGAGGGACGAACTATTACGCGTGCGCCATTTGCTAAAGCATAAATTAATACATCACTGCTGGGCAGATCAATGGCGTGTTTGCTGCCATCGGCGCAAGTACGCTGTAGGCTTTTTAAATCATCGCTAGACACCACAGCGAACTCACCAATGGTAAGTGGTGGGTTTTCACGTAAAAACTCACCAATATTGGGGGTGTCAGGCTTAAGCGCAATACTGACTTGGGCATTAAGATGAAACCCGTGTTGGCGATAAATCTGTTCTAATCTGTCCCAGATGGTTTGGCCATTGGCGGCAAGCTCTGCAGTGAGTTGCGCAAAGGCAACAATGGCCGATAAGCCATCTTTATCCCACACTAAGTTACCTATGGTATAACCGAGTGCTTCTTCATACGCGAATAAAAATTGGTTATCTTGTTGATGCTGACTAATACCGACATTCATCAGCCATTTAAAACCTGTTAGCGTAGTGTAGCTTTGGGCACCGAACTCAGAGGCGATTTTAGACAATAGGCTTGATGACACTATGGTTGTGCCGTTGAGTTGTTGATTTTTAGGGGCGTGGCTGAGTAAGTAATGACCCAATAAAACCCCGACTTGATCGCCAGTTAGCATTTTATATTCACCATCTGCTGTACGTACAGCAACAGCAAAGCGGTCTGCATCAGGATCATTGGCACAAGCCAGAGTCGCCTTGTGCTTTTTTGCCTCAGCAATCACTAAGTCCATGGCGCCTTTTTCTTCCGGGTTGGGGAAGTTAACTGTCGGAAAGTCACCATCAGGTTCACGTTGCGCGGCTACCGAATACACCTGAGTAAATCCAGCATCTTTTAACACAGTTTCAGCCATGTCGGCGCCCACACCATGCATTGCGGTATACGCTAAACTGACTTTATCTTGGCCATTGCGATATTGCAGCTCTTTGGCATCAAATATTCCCTGGCGATAGGCTTGGTAAAAATCGTCTTGCAACCAATTCAGCTTTTGTTGTGCAATGGCATCATCTAAGGCTAAAAACGGCATAGCTTGAGTGGCTGCACGAGTGATTTGGGCAGCAATTCCGCTGTCGTGAGGTGGAATAATCTGTGCGCCATTTTCCCAATAGACTTTATAGCCATTGTATTGTGGTGGGTTATGGCTGGCTGTTACCACAATACCCGCGGCAGCATTAAGATGTTTTACCCCAAAAGCGACTAATGGCGTGGCGGCAACTTTATGAGTCAAGTACACGTTAATGCCCATGGCAGTTAGTACACTCGCCGCATCGTGGGCAAAATCATAAGAATCGTGGCGACCATCGTAACCAATTACCACACCGCGCTCGGCAGCATTGTTAATCTGCTCGAGTAAGTAAGCACCCAAACCGGCAGTGGTTTGGCGAATAACTAAACGGTTCATCGCCATTGGCCCAACACCAACTTCACCTCGAAGCCCTGCAGTGCCAAAGGCTAAACGGCCTGCAAAGCGAGCGGCAAGTTCAGTTTCATTGTTTGAATCAATGAGTGCTTGCAGTTGCGCGCGAGTTTTTGGGTCGGGGTCTTTGTTGAGCCAATGGTTAATTTGATGTTGAAGATGGGTATTCATGAATCACCTCATTGATAATCATTTTCAATAACAGTAGGAAAATCGCGCCACGAGAACAAGTGAATTCGTTACCAAATGAATAAAAATAACAATTTGTATTCATGATTTCTACGCTTAGTCTACATGCTTGAACGTAATCATTAGTCTATAAACAAACAGTTGCCGCTAAATATGAAACCTCTAAAGCAAGTATTACAACCTCTAAAGTGAATATACAAATCCATAGCGTTAAGCGTGCATTACAAGCAAGAGCATTGTCGCCTAGACAAGATACAAAAAAGGCTTGTGAGGGTTATCAACAAGCCTTTTTGTGACAGGATCAAAATCTATTTTGTTTCAGCAGCATAATTTTGTGGGAAAAAAGCACGTTTTGCGGCTTCATCAAATTCTGATTTAAATACAATATCTTTACCCATGTCTCTGGCTCGTGCAACGGCTGGACGATTGTTGATACTGTTAAACCAGCGTTGAACATTCGGGTAAGTGGCCAGTGCATCTTGACCTAATACATAGCCGATTTTATCAACCCAACCCCATGCAGCAATATCGACAATGCTCAATGCATCACCCACGATAAACTCACGGTTATTAAGATGTGCGTCAAGGACTTGGTAATGACGTTGAGTTTCACGTTGATAACGGTTTGTAGCGTAAGCTATTTTCTCAGGTGCATGGTGGGTGAAATGTACACATTGACCAGAATAAGGTCCTAAACCAGTGGCGACAAACATTAACCAAGATAATAGCTCCCCTCGATTTTCAGGCTTGCCAGCTAATTGACCTGTTTTGTCTGCAAGGTATAAAAGAATGGCACTTGAATCGAATACGCGCACGCCATTATCTTCAATAGCAGGGGTTTTGCTGTTGGGGTTAATCGCTTTAAACTCCGCAGTATGTTGCTCACCTTTTAAGGTATCCACTGGCACGAGCTCAAACTCGAGAGCTGTTTCTTCAAGGAACAGCGCAATTTTCATTGGGTTAGGGCCTGGATGGAAATAAAATTTAATCATGTGAACTCCTTATAAGTAAGAAGTGTATTAAAACAGTTTTTGAACGAATGCTCAAATTAATTTGATCGATCGCTCAAAATTGATAGGAAGACGATAGGGTATTGTTATTATGTAATTAAATATACGGGAGAGCACTGTAACTTGATTGCAGTGAAAGCGATGGCCTTTAAAGCCTGATTATCTTTTTTAGGAGTTGTTTTAAGCAGTGTGTGACTGTTTTATCTAAAGTAGAGGCTATGACAGGGCGTTATTTCAGGTAAGTAATCAATAACGCGGCAGCACTAAAAACAATCCGATTGCTGACAAGTCAACAATCGCTATCATCTAGTGTTGTAAGTCTTGGTATAACGAATGATTATCGACACCTGTTTTTACTGATTCAGACTCGCCAACAAAGGCAATATTTTGCTGACTTTATCAAAACTTTCTTGGTACTCAGCGTCGGCATTTGAATCAGCGACAATGCCACCGCCAGCCCAACAGTAAATACGGTTATTTTCGGTGACTAAAGTGCGAATGGTAATACTGGTATCCATATTACCGTTTTGACTGATATAACCAATACTCCCACAATAGACATTTCGTCGTGATGGCTCTAACTCTTCAATGATTTCCATGGCGCGAATTTTTGGTGCGCCAGTAATTGAACCGCCAGGAAAGGCTGCTTGGAGTAAATCAAATGCATTTTTATCTTGTGCCAGTGTGGCACTTATGGTGCTGACCAAATGGTGTACTGCAGGGAAACTTTCAATCGCAAATAATGTCGGTACCTTAACCGAGCCGGGCGCCGCGACTTTGCTAATGTCATTGCGTAACAGATCAACAATCATAACATTTTCAGCGCGATCCTTTTCGGATGCAAGTAATGCTGCTGCAGCTTGTTGATCCAAAAGCGGATCTTGATGTCGAGGTAACGTGCCTTTTATCGGTTTAGTTTCAATCTGCTGGTCGCTTAGTTTAATAAAGCGTTCTGGCGAAATAGACAGAATACAATGATGTTCAAGGCGTATAAACGCTGAAAAAGGGCCTTGATTCGCCGTGGATAATGCACAGTAAGCTTGCCATTCATTACCTTGATATTGCGCCTCAAATCGTTGGGTTAAATTGATTTGGTAACAATCACCGCTGAGCAAATACTCTTGAACACGTGCAAACTTATGTTGATATTGTTCAGCGCTAATGTGGTTAACCCATGGTGTGGTTAATTGAAAAGCAGGCAAGCTGGATGTCTGTTTTAGATTATGCTCTATTTTTGATTGAATTAAATTCAACTCATACTCAAGTGCGCCGCAGCCGTCGAAATGGTATGCGTACCAAGACTTTTCTGCGTAATCATATATCAGGGCGAAATCATAAAATCCAACATTCATATCATTAAGATGAATATCTTTAACCGCTATTTCAGGCAGGTTTTCAATATCTCGACCCAAATCATAACCCAATGCCCCAAGTGCACCGACACTAAAAGGGTGCAGAGATCCTTGCGCACAAGGATAAAGACGAGCATGCAGTTGCGCTAATGTTTCAAATGGACTGGCTTGCTGATTGATATTGATATTAAGCGCGATTATTTTTGGATGTTTAGCATTAAATGAGCAAATTCCGTCATGGCTAGTTAAGGTTGCGATAGGATTAAACCCAATAATGTCGAAAGTGGCATCTTGGTGCGGCGCATTGGCGGAGTCGAGTAATGTCGCCCATGGCTGGTGGCTAAAAAGTGAAAATAGCGCCTTAGTGTCTATTTTCCAATCCAGTTTTTGCATAAAAAGTGCGTTTTTTGCCCGCGCAGACATCGATAACCCTTATCTAAAATGTGATGTAGCCCAAAAAGGATGGAAAGAGTATCATATTGGCCTTAATAGTTAATATTAAATCGATTCTAATAAAAACGATAACCATGTTAGGCCGCAATGGCTGCTGGAGCGCCCCATATGTCGACGAATACCACATCTCACTCTACAACTGAATCTTCAATGTCTAGTCAAGCGGTTGTGATTAAACAAGCGGACTTTATTGAAAGTATCGCAGATTCTTTGCAATACATTTCCTATTACCATCCCAAAGACTTTGTTGATGCAATGAACAAGGCTTATGAGCGTGAACAAAGCGCTGCGGCTAAAGATGCCATAGCTCAAATCTTGATTAACTCGCGTATGTCTGCTGAAGGTAAACGTCCTTTATGTCAAGACACCGGAATTGTGACTACCTTTGTTAAAATTGGTATGTCGGTTCAGTGGGACAAAACCGATATGACCGTTCAAGAAATGGTCGATGAAGGTGTTCGTCGTGCTTACACTAATCCAGATAATCCTTTACGTGCATCAATTGTGTCAGATCCTGCTGGCGCACGTAAAAACACTAAAGACAATACTCCGTCTGTGGTGCATATTGATATGGTTGCGGGCAACCAAGTTGAAGTGATGATTGCCGCTAAAGGTGGTGGCTCAGAGAATAAATCTAAAATGGCTATGCTTAACCCGTCTGATGACATTGCTGCTTGGGTTGAAAAAACCTTACCAACAATGGGCGCGGGTTGGTGTCCACCGGGTATGTTAGGCATAGGTATTGGTGGCACAGCTGAAAAAGCGGCTGTACTGGCAAAAGAGTCATTAATGGAATCGATTGATATCCATGAATTAATGCAACGTGGTGCGGTTACAACTGAAGAGAAGCTGCGTTTAGACATTTTTGAACGAGCAAACAATTTAGGTATTGGTGCACAAGGTTTAGGCGGTTTAACCACAGTGCTGGATGTTAAAATTAAGTCTGTGCCGACCCATGCCGCTTCAAAACCTGTGGTGATGATCCCTAACTGCGCCGCAACGCGTCATGTTCATTTTCATTTAGATGGCACAGGTCCTGTGGATTTAGTGCCACCATCGTTATCTGATTGGCCTGAGATCACTCGTGAAGCGGGTGAGAATACTCATCATGTGAATTTAGACACCATCACTCAAGCCGAAATTGAAACGTGGAAAAGTGGTGATACCTTACTACTCAACGGTAAAATGCTGACTGGCCGTGATGCTGCTCATAAACGCATTCAAACGTTACTTGAGTCTGGTGAAGGTTTACCTGAAGGCGTCGACTTTACGGGTAAATTTATTTATTACGTGGGCCCAGTTGATCCTGTCGGCAATGAAGTGGTCGGCCCAGCCGGTCCTACAACCGCCACTCGCATGGATAAGTTTACAGACATGATGTTAGACCAAACAGGCCTTATGGGGATGATTGGTAAGTCTGAACGCGGTCCTGAAACCGTTGCTTCGATTAAAAAGCACAAAGCGGTGTATTTAATGGCCGTTGGCGGTGCAGCATATCTAGTGTCTAAAGCGATCAAGAAGTCACGCGTGGTGGCATTTGAAGACTTAGGCATGGAAGCCATTTACGAGTTTGACGTACAAGATATGCCGGTAACTGTTGCGGTTGATACCAATGGTGTCAATGCACACGAAACCGGTCCGGCGATTTGGAAAATTAATATCGCGAACAGTAAAGCAACAAAGTAAGCGATAAACACGACTGTGCTTATGTTTAAGCCATATGTGTCAATGTGATCTAACGCTCGGGTTTACAGCTTTTTACAAAAGGCATGTTGCCTGAGCGTTTTGCTTTGGTTAGTCTGCAATACACATTTTATGATTACGCGTTAGTCGAGTTGTATCTAGCTCAACGCGCACTCATGTTTTTATTTAAACAACTGAGACAAGATAACAATGAAAAAGTCTTCTGTATTATTTGCATTGGTAGCTGCTGGTTTGGCTACATCAGTTTATGCGGCAGAGCCCACCGCCTTTAACGTTCAACAATTAGTTAAGCTAAATAAGTTGCATTCGGCAGCCGTTTCAAATGATGGCAAAACCATGGTTTACGGCGTCAAAGTGGTTGATGATAAAGGCGAGGCTAACTCGGATCTTTACCTGCTCGATTTGAGCGATAAAAATGCTAAGCCAAAACAACTGACTTCTGCCGCCGGAACTGAGCATGATGTCAGTTTTTCGCCTGATGGAAAATCAATTTACTTTCTTGCTAGCCGCACTGGAAGCAGCCAATTGTATCAACTGGCGCTAAATGGTGGTGAAGCGATAGCGATTACTGATTTACCTTTAGACATTAATGGCTACAAATTGTCTAACGACGGCAAACAGCTTGTCATGACCCTGCGGGTATTTCCAGAGTGTAAAGACTTAGCCTGTTCAAAAGAGATGTTTACCGCAGAAGCTGAACGTAAAAGCACTGGACGGTTATATAAGCAGCTAATGGTCCGTCATTGGGATACATGGGAAGATCACGCGCGTAATCATTTATTTGTGGCTTCACTCGATGGTGAAAAAGTCACCACCGCGATTGATGTTACAGCCGGTCGCGATACTGAAACGCCGCCTAAGCCTTTTTCAGGCATGGAAGAAGTAACCTTCACCGCAGATGGCAAATTCGTTGTCTATAGTGCTAAAGCGCCCAGTAACGATCAAGCATGGACCACCAACTATGACTTATGGCAAGTGCCAATAGCGGGCGGTGAAACGGTTAATTTAACCCCAGACAACAAAGCGTGGGACTCACAACCAACATACTCAGCCGACGGCCGTTATCTGGCTTATTTAGCCATGACTAAGCCTGGTTATGAAGCTGATCGCAACCGCATTATGTTACGTGACAATGTCACTGGCCAAGAAAAAGAAGTCGCTCCATTATGGGATCGTAGCCCAAGTTCGCTCAATTTCAGCGCCGATGGCCGCACGTTATATGTGACGGCGCAAGATCTTGGTCAAGTGACACTGTTTGAAGTCAATACCCAATTTGGCGATGTGCGTCCGATTTATAATCAAGGTAGTAACAGCTTAATTGCGGTCGCCAATAATAAATTGTTCTTCCAAAAATCGACATTAGTTGAACCCGGTGATGTATACAGTGTGACTTTAGAAGGTGAGCGATTGACTAAGCTGACTGATGTCAACAAAGACAAATTAGCCAATATTACCTTTGGGGAATTTGAACAGTTTAACTTTAAAGGTTGGAACGATGAAACCGTTCATGGCTACTGGATTAAACCAGTTAACTATGAAGAAGGTAAAAAATACCCGATTGCTTACCTCGTTCACGGCGGCCCACAAGGCTCATTTGGCAACAGTTTTAGCAGCCGCTGGAATGCGCAGCTATGGGCTGGTGCTGGATACGGTGTGGTGATGGTCGACTTCCATGGTTCTACCGGATATGGCCAAGCGTTTACTGACTCAATAGGTAAAGATTGGGGCGGTAAACCACTTGAAGATCTTAAAAAGGGTATGGCTGCCGTGACGACTCAGCAACCTTGGTTAGATGCGAGCAATGCATGTGCCCTAGGTGGTTCTTACGGTGGTTATATGATGAACTGGTTCCAAGGCAAGTGGAACGATGGTTTCAAGTGCTTAGTTGATCATGCCGGTTTGTTTGATATGCGTTCTATGTATTATGTCACTGAAGAATTATGGTTCCCTGAATATGAATTTGGTGGTCCATACGATCAAAACAAAGAGCTATATGAAAAGTTTAACCCAGCTAATTATGTTGAAAACTGGAAAACTCCGATGCTGGTTATTCACGGTGAAAAAGACTACCGCGTACCTTATGGCCAAGGCTTAGCCGCATTTACCTTGATGCAACGTAAAGGTATTCCATCTGAGCTACTGGTATTCCCGGATGAGAACCATTGGATCTTAAATCAAGATAATCTACAGCTATGGTACAAGAATGTGCTTGGCTGGATGGATCGTTGGACGGCTAAATAGGTTTTATACCTTATCTGCAATTTTAGACTCAGTCCTGTGTTGATATCAGCGACCTAGTCATTACACAGATGAGTATTAACGGTCAAATAAAAGGGATGTTGCTACTGGCAACATCTCTTTTTTGTTGTACGCTATTTTATGGCCTAATATCAGCGGTTATTACAGGATTAACATGAAAGCATGAGTGGCTGGTTAATCTTGGTGTTGCGAGTGAATATTATCGCCTCAATAGCAAGGGATTTTATCGACGACCAACCAGTGCCTAAACATGAATATTTTTCAGTTATCTAATTTGGCTCAATGTTAGTATTTTTCATCTTTGGCCAATATGCATACCAGTGGCGGGTTAGTATTTTTAGTACAGACAAGGTGATTCGCCAAAGCGGTTAGTAGATTAAAGCATCAGTTAGTGGCTAATGTGTGCAATATCGTGAAATAAAATTACTTAGCGCCTCATTTTTCGTGGATTATAATTAAACGGTTAAAGAGGTTAAATAGATGTTCCATTAGTTTTTGTATTGTAAAATGGCCTATCAAATATAAAAAATTTCATTTGGGAAATGTCTGGGTTTCAGCTACATTAGCGCCCTCAGAATCGAGCTTTAAATCAGGTAATATTAAGAGGGTGCAGTCAGTGGATTTTATGCTTTATATCAAGTTCTTTTTAGGACTGTTAGCCATCATTAACCCAGTAGGGTTATTGCCTGTATTTGTGAGCTTAACCAGCCATCAAACTGAAGTTGAGCGCCGCCATACCAACCGAGTGGCTAACTTTGCTGTTGTGGTGATTTTATTAGTCACTATGATAGCCGGTCAGCATATTCTGAGTATGTTCAGTATTTCATTGTCTGCATTTCGTATTGCTGGTGGTAGCTTGATATGTATTATTGCGATGTCGATGCTGCAAGGTAAGATCAGTGAAGTAAAACGTAACCAAGAAGAAGATCGTGAGTCTTCTGGGATGGAATCTGTTGCTGTGGTGCCATTAGCGTTGCCTTTGATGGCAGGTCCTGGCGCCATTAGCTCGGTGATTGTGTTTGCCGCAGAGCATAATAAGATGGTTAACTTCGTTGGCATGTTCTTAACTATTGTGACCATAGGCCTTGTCAGCTGGGCTTTATTTCGTATGGCGCCAGTATTGTTTAAGTTACTCGGAAAAACCGGCATTAACGTTATTACCCGTTTAATGGGACTATTAATGTTGTCATTAGGCATTGAAGTCATTGCCGCAGGAGCTAAAGGCCTTTTCCCCACATTAATCGGTTAGTTCACTGATAAGTTGCTGAGCATTTGTGCAAACGCTTGATAGTCGGGTTTTTTAGCTTGACCCGCTATCGGCATTTGCGTAAAGTACGCCTCGATTAGCAATACTGCGACTAAGCTTGATGCAGTTTTGTATGTGAGAACTAATATATAGCCTCAATGTAATCAGATATTAAAGATTGGCTTTTTATCATATGACTTTGCTGTTATTGATAAAAATTCAGTCAAAAAATTGGTGAGCTGGCTGAGTGGCTGAAGGCGCACGCCTGGAAAGTGTGTTTAGGTTTATCCCTAACGAGAGTTCGAATCTCTCGCTCACCGCCATATTATGAAAAAAGACGTCTTCGGACGTCTTTTTTCATTTGTATTTTTAAATAAAACCACGACATTTGGGTGATGCTAGTTCTCTCCCTTGTCTACCATGCTATTTTATCGCATGCCTTATCTTTACTTGGTGTTAGCGCTTGTTATGCGCAGCCTCTATAATGCTTTATTCTTATTCTACTACTGAGACCCACTTTCATGCCTTTTTCGACACTTGGATTACGCGACACGATTGTCAATGCCCTACATGAAGTGGGATACAGTCAACCAACACCAATCCAACAACAAACTATTCCGGTTATTTTACGGGGTAAAAACCTGCTTGCGGCCGCGCAAACCGGTACCGGTAAAACCGCCAGTTTTGTGTTACCAATATTGGAGCGCTTAGCCGACAGTGAAATGCAGCGTAAAAAGCGTATTAGGGCATTAATTTTAACCCCAACACGTGAACTGGCTGTGCAAATACAAGCCAATATTGTGCATTATGCTAAGTTCTTACCGTTAACATCATTTGCGATTTACGGTGGTGTTGATGAAAAACCGCAAAAACAAGCATTAATCGAGGGTGTCGATATTCTGGTTGCAACCCCAGGACGTTTACTCGACTTATATACTCAACGTGCTGTGCACTTTGATGAAGTTGAAGTCTTGGTTCTGGATGAAGCAGATAGAATGCTCGACATGGGCTTTATTGAAGACATTAATAAAGTGATTGATAAGTTACCTTCTGAGCGCCAAAGTTTATTGTTCTCAGCCACCTTATCAAACCAAGTTCGTGCGTTAGCGAAAACGGCCATTAAGCGCCCAGTAGAAATTTCAGTGATTGCTGATCGCGATTCAGCACCAAAAATCGAACAGTGGTTAACCACAGTAGATAAAGACAAAAAATCTGCTTTATTAAGTCATTTAATTAAAACAGAAGAGTGGAACCAAGCGCTGATATTTATCGAAACCAAACAAGGTGCGGCCAAGTTGGTCAGTCAGCTTGAAAAACGTGACATTAGCGCTGAATGCATTCACGGTGGCAGAAGTCAGCCAGTACGTGAGCAAATTCTAGCTGATTTTAAATCAGGTAACATTAAATACTTAGTGGCAACCGGCATTGCGGCCCGCGGTATAGATATTGATGATTTATCTCGTGTTATCAATTACGATTTACCTTTTCCTGCCGATGATTACATTCATCGTATTGGCCGAACAGGTCGCGCGGGAGCTGCTGGTGTGGCAATTTCTTTTGTGTCAAATGATGACTTTAAAAATCTGTGTATGATTGAAAGTCGTTTAGGGCATTTAATTGAACGCAAGGTCATCGAAGGTTTTGAACCAAAAAAACCGATCCCAATTTCGGTATTGAATTTTATGCCTAAGAGTCGTCAACATAAATCAACCCCCGATACTGACAGACCCACGCTTAGTTTAGGTAAGTCGAAAACGGCTCCAGCTGATTTTAGAAAAACCAAAACCACCAAAGCAGCGACAAGCACTAAAGGCGGTAAAGTGAATCCATGGAATATCTAACCTAGACTGAGTCAAAGGTTAATTCGTCTCTGATTAAAGCGGAATGTCTATTCCGCTTTTTTGTGTCGATGCTTTTTGTGTCGATAAAAAAGAGGCTAGGGGAGTCTGGCGACAGCACAAACCGAATGGCTATGGTTAACACTGCAAACTGCTTTTGCTGTCTAGGGTACGGTTTACCATCAAAACAGCCATGAGGCCTGGTAACATTGCCCTGATATGGCTAACCTCCAACGCTTTTGTTAAACCAATTGAGCCAATGAAACTAATTACGCTAGTTCAACTCATTAAGCTATAAGCGCCAAGAAAATCTTTGAATTACTTTGGGGCTTGTACGCTACCTTTGTGCACCAAGTCCGCTGACTGTGACATTGATAACGTCATTATTGTTGTTCCAGATAATATCGATGAGTAATTGTCGCTGTTAACGGCTGTCTGCAATTACCAACGTTGAGCATTATAGGTAATCTCATCTTAATAAGATGCAACCTGCTCACTGATAGCTTTCAGCATTAGTGGCCTTTGTGCCATTAAGATCTAGGTAGTAGGGATAGTGGTCATATTGAAGGTCTGCCATTGGCGATGGGCACGGCTGCACAAATGTAACCAAATACCTTGTAGTAGGCCGTTATAGCATCGATAGCGTAAGATTTTATGTCACAAAAGATGTCTGCTTGCTGCAAATAAGTCACGAACATGATTAACTATTAATAATGCTAGCAAGATAGTTTTCATCAACTTGATCACGTTAATCAAGCAAGTTATTACTCATAAAAATAGCACCCAAAAAGCGCTAAATGTAACATAATAAGATAAGTCATTTTGCACAAACAATAATAACAATTTAAGGGATAACAAATGAAAAAAGGTCTACTTCCTTTGGCGGTTTCTTTCGCTTTAGCCGCATTAGCGGGCTGTAGTGATAACTCAATGCAACAAAGTGATCCACAAAATAGCGTTAATGCGCAGGCTAGTACATCAGCAGAAAAATTAAATTTTAACCAATATTCACAACGGTTTATCGATGAGCTTTGGCAATTGTCACCGACTTGGGCCTTGTATAGTGGTAAGCATGTTAATGATGGCTATTTGGATATCCCAAATCAAGCTAGCCGTGATAAAACATTGGCTTTTGTTAAGCAACAGCAAATGGCTATGGCTGAGTTTGATCCGCAATCCTTGTCAGCTAATGAGCTAATCGATTATAAACTGTTGAGTAATTTAGTTGATTCAATGCAGTGGGAAATTACTCGGTTTAAAGGTTGGCAGTGGGACCCGTCAAATTACAATGTTGCCGGTGGATTTGCGCAAATTATTAATGAGGACTTTGCACCATTAGATGAACGCCTCACCTCAGTGATTGCTCGTCTTGAAAATGTACCTGCTTATTATGAAGCGGCACGAAATAACATTAGCGACCCAACTCTTGAGCACACTCAACTTGCGATTATGCAAAACCAAGGGGCTTTTTCGGTATTGTCTGATGCATTAGTACAGCAAGTTGCCGATTCTGGCTTAAGTACAGATCAAAAGGCCTTATTCACTCAGCGCTTTGATGCCGCAACAGCAGCCATTAAACAGCATATTGAGTGGTTAACTGCACTTGAAAGCAAATTGACTGAAAAGGGCGCCCGAGATTTTCGTATCGGTGAAACATTGTATGAAGAAAAATTCGCCTTTGATATTCAGTCTGGTATGACCGCAAAACAGTTGTACAACAAAGCGGTAGCAGATAAAAATCAAGTTCAGCAAGAAATGGCTAAGCTAACCGATACTCTTTGGTCAAAGTATATTGATACGCCAAAACCTGCCGATGAAAGACAAGCGATCCGTCAGCTCATCGATGTGTTATCTAGCAAACATGTTAAACGGGAAAATTTTGTTGCTGAAGTACGCAAACAAATTCCTGAGCTGATTCAATTTGTGAATGACAAGCAATTGGTAACACTTGATCCTAATAAGCCATTGGTTGTTCGTGAAACCCCTGAGTATATGCGTGGTTTTGCTGGCGCATCTATCAGTGCCCCAGGGCCTTATGATCAAGGTGGTAACACTTATTATAATGTGACGCCACTTGATAATATGAGTGCCGAGTCTGCTGAAAGTTACTTACGTGAATACAATCATTGGATCTTACAAGTGCTTAATATCCATGAAGCGATCCCAGGGCATTACACCCAATTGGTGTATTCAAATCAGTCGCCTAGTTTAGTCAAAAGTCTATTTGGTAACGGTGCCATGATAGAAGGTTGGGCTGTCTATGCTGAACGCATGATGTTAGAAGAGGGCTATGGTAATTTTGAGCCAGAGATGTGGTTGATGTATTACAAGTGGAACTTACGCGTTATTTGTAACACTATTTTAGATTACAGTATTCAAGTCAACGGTATGGGCGAAGAGCAGGTGATTGATTTACTTGAAAATGAAGCCTTCCAGCAACGTGCTGAAGCTGAAGGAAAATGGCGCCGAGCAACATTAAGTCAAGTACAGCTAACCAGTTATTATGCTGGTTATCGTGAGATCTATGATTTCCGTGAACAGCTAAAAGCCAATCAAGGCGATGATTTTGATTTAAAACAGTTCCATGAACAGTTTTTAAGTTACGGCAGTGCCCCGGTTAAATTTATCAAGCAGTTGATGCTAGAAAAATAGCTTAGCTTCTGCTGATTTGTGTGGCAAATATCTCAAGGCCTGAATTTTCAGGCCTTTTTTTGTTAATCAAACGGCGGCAACAAAGATTACATCTAGTTATACACAAATCAATATGATAATCTTAATGGTAATCGTTATCATTAAGTGATTTATCATGAACAATATCCTACTCATTGAACATAGCCTCTCCGATAAAAGCGACTTAGGTCAACAACTAAGTGAGCAGGGTTATAGTGTTCATCGCGTCAATAATGCCTTCGATGCATTGGTTTATATGGAAACCACTCAGCTCGAAGCGATATTATTAGACTACTCAGTGCCCAAAATGGATTCCTTTTGGTTACTCGTTACCAGAAAACCTTCAACGGCTATTATTGTGCTCGCAGACAGTCGCTGCGAACTAGAGCGCATTAATGCTCTTGAGTTAGGTGCCGATGATTATCTAGCAAAACCAATCAATATACGTGAATTACAATTGCGTCTTAATGTGCTTCATCGGCGCCTCCAAGCACCAATGAATGATAATTTTAATCATGATATTAGCTTTGATGACACCAGTTATACGATTCGTTTTGCTGAAAAGTCCCTGGTGCTGACTCAAACAGAGTATCGCCTGTTTAAATATTTGTTTGATCGCCAGGGTGAGGTGATTACTAAACAAGAATTACAACGCAGAGTATTACACAAAGAGTTGGGTCGATTTGACCGTAATTTAGATATGCACATCAGTAATACACGGCGTAAATTAGTTAAACGCAATTTGCCACGTGAGCTAATTAATACGGTTCGCGGTCAAGGGTACAGCTTTAACTTTTAAAGGTTCACAGCAATTGCCGCATTTGATAAGCTATGGCGCATAAAAAAGGCGATTACTCAGCCCAAAATAAGTGCAAGCACATTAAAGGATAATCTAATGCGGATTACAGCAAACTTCGACGGCGGCAACATTAACGTCATTAATATTGATAAACATGACGATATACAACTCGCCATTCGTCCCGACTTCGGCGGTGAGTTTTATCAGTGGTTTAACTTTCGTCTAGAAGGTGAAGTTGGCCAGACATATACCCTTAATATTATCAATGCAGGTGATGCCTCATACCCGAAAGGTTGGGAAGATTACCAAGCGGTTGCCAGTTATGATCGTCAAACTTGGTTCAGATTGCCAACCCAATATGTTGATGGCAAGTTAACCATTCACGCAGAGCTAGATTGTGAAGCGATTCAAATTGCCTATTTTGCTCCTTATAGCTACGAACGTCATTTAGATTTAATCAGCGAAGTACAATTGCATCCAGCTGTCAGTCTTGAGCACCTTGGGTTAACCCTCGATGGTCGTGACATGAGTTTGCTTAAAATTGGTGATGCTAATCCTGATAAGAAAAATATCTGGATCACTGCGCGTCAACATCCTGGCGAGACCATGGCTGAATGGCTAGTCGAAGGCTTGTTAAATCAATTGCTTGATAGTGATTGCCCAACATCTAAAGCGTTGTTAGACAAAGCCAATTTTTACATTGTGCCTAATATGAACCCAGATGGTAGCGCTCGTGGCCATTTACGGACTAATGCCGTTGGTACCAATCTTAATCGCGAATGGCAGACTCCGAGCTTAGAGAAAAGTCCTGAGGTGTATTATGTTGTCAATAAAATGCACCAAACTGGTGTTGATTTGTTTTACGATGTTCATGGCGATGAAGGTCTTCCTTATGTGTTCCTAGCGGGCTGTGAAGGTGTACCAAACTACAACGATAAAATGGCCGCATTACAACAACAATTCCTGAGTGCATTAACGATTGCCAGTGCTGATTTCCAAACAGAGTTTGGTTACGACAAGGATGAACCGGGTCAAGCAAATTTAACCGTAGGGTCTAACTGGGTAGCGAATACATTCAGTTGTTTATCAAACACGTTAGAGATGCCATTTAAAGACAATGCTAATTTAGCCGACCCATTTGTGGGCTGGTCTCCAGAACGTTGCGTATATTTAGGTGAAGCGTCTTTAGTCGCGATGTTAGCTGTTGTTGAGCAGCTATAATTTCCACATAAACGCTAAATTTAATGTTAGATGATCAGCAGGTAGAGTAAATTATGGCCTTAGTTGCATGCCCTAAATGTCAAAAGCGTATTTCAAGTCTGGCTAAACAATGTCAACATTGTAAAACAGCCTTGGATGGTAATACTGAGTCTTTAAAAATTATCAGTCATATTGAGCGTTCTAATAGCTTAATGACCCAAAGCTTTATTTTTCTGACATTGTTTATCGCAGGGGTTGTCGTGTGGTTTTGGGGAGGAGAGCCTGCTCAGGGCACAACTTCTTATCTCGCGATTGCAAGTTTTGTTATTGGCTTTACGGGCTATCTTATTACCCGAGTCAGAATAGTGTTACATAAACGGAAATCAGTATGAACGATATCAATAAAGTCATTGATGAAATGCCTGAAGAAGTATACCTGCGCTTATTGTCTGCGTCTGAGTTAGGTAAGTGGGATGATGGTACAGTATTAACTCAGCCACAGCGTGAATCGACTTTGCAAGTAGTGATGTTGTATCAAGCACGTAAGCTTCAGCAAACTGAACATTTTACTATTGGTGCGGGTGGGAATATTAATGAGTTGTCTAAATCAGAGCTGAAAAAACAGTTTAAAGGCGATCCTATCGCCGAGTTTAAAGAAGCTGATTTATAAACTCATTCAATAAACGAGTTATAGTCAACAAAAATGCGAGCTACAGAGCTCGCATTTTTGTTTTCAGATTTTGCTATTAGGCTGCAGACAAGGCAACTTAATCGACTGTTAGCTCACCAATAAGGTTTTCCTGCATGCGTTGTTTGATTTGCGCTGAGGTTAATCCGATTGAAAGCAAATAATGCAGTTTTGCTAATGCAGCTTCAATGGTCATGTCTGCGCCGCTTATCACCCCAGCTTGAGCTAAAGCATTACCGGTAGCATAACCGCCCATATTGACTTTGCCCTGAAAACACTGGGTTAAATTGACCAATATGATGCCGCGTTCATCGGCTTGTTTGAGGGTATCAAGCAACTTTTTATCTTGTGGCGCATTGCCCACTCCAAAGGTTAATAAAATCAGTGCTTTTACCGGTTGTTGTAAAATGTTATTAAAAATGTCCGTAGAAATACCAGGGTAAAGCGTAACCACACCAACGGGTTGCGGACTAATGGTCACAACCTCTAAAGGCTCTCCTGTTGGCTTACTAATTTTACCTGCTTTGAGGTTAATTTTAATACCTGCTTCAAGCAACATAGGGAAGTTAGGCGATGCAAATGCATCAAAGCCATCAGCATGCGCTTTCGTGGAGCGATTACCACGAAACAGCTTGTTATTAAAAAATAAACACACTTCAGCAACAGGATAATTGGCGGCAATATACAGTGAATTGAGCAAGTTAGTTTGACCGTCTGAGCGCAATTGCGCCAATGGAATTTGGGAACCGGTGACGATGACAGGTTTAGACAAACCTTGGAGCATAAATGACAAAGCCGATGCGGTATAAGCCATGGTGTCAGTGCCATGCAAAATAACGAAACCGTCGTACTTTTCATAGTTTGCTTGAATATCGTTTGCTATCATTTGCCAATCGGTTGGCGCCATATTAGATGAGTCAATCAGTGGACTGTATTCATGAATCACGAATTCAGGCATTTCGTTATGATAAAACTCCGGCATAGACTGTACACAATCGGTTAAGAACCCAGACACAGGCACAAAACCATTGGCTGTTTTTTGCATTCCGATGGTACCGCCTGTATAGGCTACGTAAATCGATCGTTTTGGCATAAATATAGGACTCTTATTTAGCGATAATTGCAGATTGTGTAAATTATACGAGCTTATTTAACGATCCCCAATAAAAAAGCCTGCTAGGCAGGCTTTTTTTGAATAATCTTCATATTACGGTGATGCAATAGGTTAATAATTACAGTTTTCGCAATACAAATAAGCATGGTTAGGATCATCAAACATTG
The DNA here is from genome assembly GCF_041439795.1 of Shewanella sp. 5S214. Classification (NCBI taxonomy): domain Bacteria; kingdom Pseudomonadati; phylum Pseudomonadota; class Gammaproteobacteria; order Alteromonadales; family Shewanellaceae; genus Shewanella; species Shewanella sp. 5S214. The sequence continues at coordinate 258,741 of NZ_JBGOOV010000001.1, read as the reverse complement.
ACAATGTCTCAAATGCACCAGCCCACTGACTGACAAACTTTTCAACTATGTTGGTCTGACGAACGCTGTCTGGTACATAAGCGGCCACAGCCCCCATGAATTGCTGCATAATTTGTTGTTCAGCGCTGAGTTCTTGTTCAATCACTTTCACATCAAATTTGTCCATTTTAGCTAAATCAGCCGCTTTGGCTAATGCAATATCCATGTCACCTAACTCATCAACTAGACCTAAGGTTAATGCGCGTTTACCTGTCCAAACACGGCCTTGAGCAATTTCGTCAACTTGCTCAAGCGTCATATGACGCTCTGTAGCCACAAGAGAGATAAACTCATGATAACCACGTTCAATATGACGTTGAATTACCGCAGCAACTTGAGGGCTTAATTCCCGAACCGGCGACAATCCAGCCCATTCAGAGGTTGCCACGCCATCAGAGGTCACCCCAAAATGGCTCAGTGCTTGTTCAAATGTAGCAAACATACCAAAAATACCAATCGAACCGGTTAGGGTAGTTGGGGTTGCGACAATATAATCGGCACTGGCTGATATCCAATAGCCACCAGACGCCGCTAGGCTCCCCATGCTTACCACTACAGGTTTACCTGCCGCTTTTAGCGCTAACACTTCTTGACGAATTTGCTCTGAGGCAAATGCACTGCCGCCAGGGCTATCAACTCTCAGTACGACGGCTTTGACTTTGTCGTCAAAGCGAGCTTTCATCAGCAGTGCAGAGGTACTTTCGCCACCAATTTGTCCAGCAGGTTGTTTACCGTTAAGGATGGTACCTTTGGCAACGATAACCGCTACAGAGTCATGCTCAATAAATTGAGGCATTGGCGCCGTTAATTTGCGGTAGTCATTAAAACTAATTTGTTTAAAGTTTTTACCTTCTTTATCACTACCAACACGCTCAATCATGGCAACGCGAAATGCATCTGCAGAAACCAGCTCGTCGACCCATTTCATGTTTATAGCCATTTTAGCACTGTCACCTTCAGCTTTATCAAGCTGAGCCAAGTACTCATCAGTGGTTAACACTAATTGGTCGGGGGCAATTTGACGGTTACTGGCCACAATGGTTGAGTAGCTCTGCCAAATATCATTTAGTAATACCTTGCTGGCTTGTTTATCCGCATCAGACATATCATCACGGATAAAGGGTTCTACAGCAGATTTAAACGTACCAACTCTGAATACATGAGTCGTAATTTTCAACTTGTCCAATGCCGCTTTGTAATATAAACGGTAACGACTTAACCCATCAAGCGACACCATACCTTGGTTATTAAGGTATATTTTGTCCGCAAAGCTGGCTAAAAAGTATTGGTTTTGATCATAGCCATTGGCCATGGCTATCACCGATTTGTCAGCCGCTTTAAACTGATTTAATGCTTCACCTATGGCGGTCATTTTACTGATGCCAGCATCTTGAAGATTGGCCAAATCCAACACTATGCTATTGATACGTTTATCTTCAGTGGCGTTATTAATAGTATAAAGAATATCTGCTAATAACATTTCACCTTCGGGATCATTAGCTTGTCCCTGTTTTAATGCCATTTCAATTGGATCAACATAATGTTTTTGATCGACTATGCTGCCAGATAAGTTTAGTACTAAGGCTGTTTGATCTTCGATGACAATCTCATCTTCGCTATTGAGCAATACCACAGCGATGACGGCCAACAAACCAAAAAATATGATGTTGATGATTAACTTGCGGATACCGTTTACTGTATTCCATAACAGTAAAAACATCCTTTTTAAAAACGAGGGTTTAGCGGACATTTGCCACTCCTTTATCAGTCTAATGTAGTCATCCTAACTGAAAATCAATATAAATGTGAAATTCAATTGTAAAGGTTTTTAACAAGGGAGCGTTTAAATGATTGAGCAAAATTTACTGTCAGGGTATGCTGATTTAAATCACTTGTTTAAAAAGGATGTTTGAATGTCGTTTCCACACTTATTAGAACCTTTAGATCTCGGCTTTACAAAGCTGAAAAACCGCGTGTTGATGGGCTCAATGCACACGGGTTTAGAAGAAGAAAAAGGCGGATTTGAGAAACTGGCAGCTTTTTATAAAGAGCGTGCTCAAGGTGGCGTAGGGTTAATCGTTACTGGCGGTATCGCACCTAATTTGCGCGGCCGTTTAGCGCCACATGCTTGTCAATTAAGCTTTTCTTGGCAAGTCGGTAAACATAAAATCGTCACCGATGCCGTGCATGAGGCGGGCGGTAAAATCTGTATGCAAATTTTGCATGCGGGCCGTTACAGTTATCATCCTTTTAGTTTAGCGCCGAGCAAAGTTAAATCACCTATTACCCCTTTTACTCCTTCAGCGATGTCTGCACGCCAAGTGCGCTCAACCATTAAGGATTACGCAACCAGTGCCGCCTTGGCAAAAAAAGCTGGTTATGATGGTGTTGAAGTGATGGGCTCTGAAGGGTATCTAATCAATCAATTTATCAGTTCGCGTACCAATAAACGCAGTGATGAATGGGGTGGCAGTTATGAAAATCGGGTTAAATTCCCGATTGAAATCGTCAACGCTATTCGACACAAGGTTGGCAGTGATTTTATTATTGTGTTCCGCTTATCGATGCTCGACTTAGTCGACAATGGCTCAACGTGGGACGAAGTGGTACAGCTGGCTAAATCCCTTGAACAAGCGGGCGTGAGTATTATTAATACTGGCATCGGTTGGCATGAAGCGCGTGTTCCGACAATTTCGACCAGTGTGCCGCGTGGTGCATTCTCTTGGGTGACTGAAAAACTCAAACAAGAAGTCAAAATACCGTTAATCGCCACGAACCGAATTAATACCCCAGAAATTGGCGAGGCAATTATTGCCTCGGGTCAAGCTGACATGGTGTCAATGGCCCGACCATTTTTAGCTGATGCTGAGTTTGTGAATAAAGCTGCTGCCAATACCCCTGAATTGATTAATACTTGCATTGGTTGTAATCAGGCGTGTTTGGACCATACCTTTTCGATGAAACGAGCAACCTGTTTAGTTAATCCTCGCGCTTGTTATGAAACCGAAATTAATTTTCTACCTACCACCCATAAAAAGCGCATTGCTGTTATGGGGGCGGGCCCAGCAGGTATGGCTTTCTCTGTTTATGCTGCGTCTCGTGGTCATGAGGTCGTATTATTTGAAGCCAAGTCAGAGGTCGGTGGTCAGTTTAATTTGGCCCGTAAAATACCGGGTAAAGAAGAGTTTAACGAAACCATTCGATACTTTATGAATCAAATTAGGCTACATAAGGTTGAATTGCGTCTTAACACTAAATTAGATGCAGCGGTATTAGCTACTGAGAAATTCGATGAAGTGGTCATTGCTTCAGGTGTTGTCCCTCGCGCTTTAAAACTACCGGGTTTTGATAATCCTAAAGTGGTCGATTATCAACAAGTATTAACTGGCCAAGTTGAGATTGGTAAAACCGTAGCGCTAATTGGTGCTGGCGGTATCGGTTTTGACATGGCGCATTTCTTATGTGAATTAGAATCGAGCACCTTGCAACCCGATAAATGGTTAAAACAGTGGGGCATTGATAAGACCTATCAACACGCTGGCGGATTAACTGCAGAAGCTGAACATGTCCCTGGTCGTGAAGTGTATTTATTGCAACGTAAAACCACCAAAATGGGTAAAGGCTTAGGTAAAACAACCGGCTGGATCCATCGTAGTGTGTTAAAACAGCATCAGGTTCACATGAAAACTGGTGTAAGTTACGAAAAGTTTGATGAGCAAGGGCTGCATATTAAAGTCGGCGAACAATCTGAAATTCTGGCTGTTGATAACGTGGTGTTGTGTGCAGGACAAATGTCTAATCTCAGTCTGGTTGATGAAATGAAGAGCAGTGGCTTGCCAGTGCACCTAATTGGCGGGGTAGATGTAGCTGCAGAATTAGACGCTAAACGGGCTATCCGTCAAGGCGCTGAGCTTGCCATGAGCATCTAATCATTGTGAAATGCGAGTATTTACCTGATTGCATTGAGAGCACTTTCATAACGTGAATTAAATAAAAAGCCTTCTGTATTGCAGAAGGCTTTTTAATACGCTGACGAGGTTAGCTCATCAGCTGTTATTTGTGGGCTTAGATTAAGGCTTTAATGCTAATACGGCATCAATGTCTGCTGCACTGTGACGATTTGGTAACATTTCCCATGGTTCGCCCCATGAAGTGTTAACTATTTTGCCACGTTGAACAGCCGGGCGAGCTAATACTTCATTGGCCCAACGAGTTACATTTTTATAGCTGGCAACATCTAAAAACTCAGCGGCACTGTATAAATTACCTAAGACTAAGTTGCCATACCAAGGCCATATGGCGATGTCTGCAATGGTGTATTCTTCACCGGTTACAAAGGTGTTACTTGCCAGTTGTTTATCCAACACATCTAATTGGCGTTTCACTTCCATTGCAAAACGGTTAATCGGGTATTCCTGCTTTTCATCAGCATAAGCGTAAAAATGACCAAAACCACCGCCAAGGAATGGGGCAGAGCCTTGGGCCCAGAACAGCCAGTTAAATGTTTGCGTTCTGGCTTTACCATCTTTAGGCAGGAATTGGTCAAATTTCTCTGCTAGATGAACCAAAATTGAAGCTGATTCAAACACAGTCACATCTTCATCAGCAGATTTATCCAATAAAGCAGGAATTTTTGAGTTTGGATTGACTGCAACGAACCCTGACGAAAATTGATCTTTTTCTCCGATGTTAATCAGATAAGCATCGTATTCCGCTTCTTTAATGCCTAATGCAAGTAACTCTTCTAACAGAATAGTTACTTTTTGCCCGTTGGGTGTACCAAGGGAATAGAGTTGTAAAGAATGCTTACCGACAGGCAGTTGTTTATCGAATCTAGCACCTGACTCAGGGCTATTAATACTCGCCCACTTGTTAGCTCCATTGGTATTATTTTGCCAAACTTTAGGTGGGGTATATTGGTTAGTCATAAAATATCCTTGTACAACCTGAAAGCAGGTTATGTAAATTTATAATGCGCTTAGCACAATATTATGAGTGTAGCGTGTATCGCTATAATGTATTAGCATCAACGCGTATGAGTTATGCTTTTATTGTTTAAATGCAACATGTTAATTATTTATTACCAGGCTTCTAACTGTTCACTTAATTCGATTAAATTGCTGACGGTTAAGTCTGGCTCAATGCCCCAGGGGTCAAATACTTTTTTACTGTCGCGTTGGATCCAAGCTGTGTTAAGTCCAGCAGCTTTTGCACCAATAACATCCCAGGGATTGCTCGATACCATCCAACAATGAGTGGGATCAGTTTGAGTGCGGTTGATTAAATAATGGTAAACCGCAGGATTAGGTTTAAAGGTCTGTAGGTCGTCCACGCTGATGACATCATGTAATTGAGGTAACACGCCAGCATTATGCATTAAATTGCGCACGGCTAGTTCTGGACCATTTGAAAATGCGACTAGGGTATGGCCTTGATTACGCAGTAATGCTAGGCCAACAATAACATCCTCAAAGGCCGATAGTTGACTAAATTTTGCCAGCAGTTGCTGTTGTGCACTTGCAGTGAGGGTAAGGTTGTAAACCGTCAAACAATATTGCAGTGCTTGTTGAGTACAAACTGCAAAATCTGCATATTGCTGCATTAATCCGCGACGAAACGCATACTCGACTTTTTTATCGTGCCACAGTTGCGCAAACTCTAGCGCTTTATCGCCAATCAGTTGTTGCAGATGTTGGCCCATCTCTAGCGGATCCACTAAGGTGCCATAAACATCAAATCCAATGACTTTATTCATGATTATTGCTCTGTGAGTGTATGGTCAATGCTGAAGCTCTGAATAAGTAGCCAAGCTAGGTTGTTAATATCCACATCTATGCGGTGTTTATTTTGCTAATGATGCCCAAGTTCCCTTGACTATAAACTAACTGTAACATTCGTTCAAATATGATTTTGAGCGATCGTTAAAATTAATAAATAATCAAAGGTGTTTGTTATACTTATCAGAAATTGGGTTGAATGATAAGCTTTGATACTAAGTTAATTCATTGTATTATATTGATTAAAAATCATTAAAGGTGATGTAAAATGGAATGTCCTCGTTGTCAGGGTGTGTTTGCCCGCAAGGCACTTAAACAAGTACGCAAAGGTAAACATGGCGTTGAAACACAATGCCCTAAATGCGAACAATGGCTGATGTTTGAGCCTAAAATGATGATGACCAAAAATATTGGTTTATTGATTTTATTGGTATTTAGTGTGGCTAATTTCTTTATCGACAACAATGACTATCGTCTGGTGTGTTCTTTCTTAGGTTTTGCTGGTGCCTGCATTGCCTTTTACGGCGTGTTTAAAAGCAAGCTTGTTGCGGCAGAATAATTTATCCATTTTAGCTTGGTGATAGTTCGTGATGTTGAGGCTATGATATTCGACGCAGCAATGAGTACCTGAGACTGTGTGACCCAGTGTTTTAGCCATTTACCTACACATAGTCAACATTGATAAGCCAAAGGGCCGAGGCGATGTTTGTTCGGGATAAAATCATCACAAGCGTATAAAAACGTCGACAATATAGTGATATTATTTTCACTGGCCAATTGATCTCTAGGGCTGTACAGAGAACTGCGCAAAGCATAAGCCCGATAAAGCCAAGTTTGAATGGTGTTTGATTGGAAAGGGGGGAGTTAGACGTTCTATTATGCTGATTGAGATGGCTAAATCTCATGTGCTCTCGTTTCGTGTATTTAAAAAGAGAGGTGATGTTGATGACCTCTCTAAAGTGATATTGATTATTATCCCGAGCAGAGATTATTTAGACTTTCTCATCATTTCACGATGAGATTGAAACTCTTCAGCATCAATAAACTTATTGTGATCCAAATCGATACGTTCAAACATACCATCACGTGAGGCATTTTTTAACATGCGCCCTTCAGATTGATGCAACTCTTGCCGTGCTTTTTGAAATTGCACAAATTCCTCTTCAGATATCAATTTGTCTTGATTCTTATCAAAATCGGAAAATACAGGCATCTGAGACATTCTCATGGCTCCATTTTCATTTCCAATAGCAGTAACAGGCAAAGAAGTAGTAAGACAAACGAGTAATACTGATACAACATAGCTATTCATAATATTCTCCTTGTTAACTTTCAATCTTATTATACACCTAATTAACCATGATAAAAGTAAGGTTATGTAAGGCGGTGAAATTGATTATTTTGCCTGTGTGCCAAGGGTAAGATTCTCTGCTGACTATGGCGGAAAAAGGATCTGATTTAGCCATTAAGGACATTATTGTATTTGTTCGTAATAGGATTAGCTATGGTTGCACAAATCGGAAGAGTTTAGGCAGCTAGCGTTTATATTTACACAACTTGCTGCTTAATTAACAAGGGGGCGTACGTGATTCTGCGTTTTCATTAGAGCTAAAGAATAGGGAGACATTTACCAGACTATATCTTCTATAAAAGCTTCGATAATTTGTCCGTACGTCTCCCTAGGTGTTCACATGAATGAACTATCGATTTAATACTCGTCGTTGTTCGCTTCGCTCATACGCTCGCGTCTTTCTTGAGCTTCTTCAAAAGCAGCGTTGATTTCTTCTAATACAGAATCCACATCAGCGGCTGTGGTGTCTTCTTCAAACAAACCGGTTAACTGTGTTTCTGGTGTTAATTCACCTTGTTCATACAAGGCCCACATTTCTTTAGCGTATTTTGTCGCGGCTAATTCTGGGGCAAATTGTGAATAATAGTCAGTCATATTATTCACATCACGAAATAACATTGCTTTGGCATTATTGTTGGCTGATGCATCAACAGCTTGAGGCAAGTCAATGATCACTGGACCATCTTTGTCGACCAGCACGTTAAACTCAGACAAATCGCCATGCACAATACCCGCACATAGCATACGCACAACATAGCCCATCATAATGTAATGCTGGCTTTGTGCTTGCTCGACACTCATCTGTGTTACGTCGTTTAATCGCGGTGCAACATCACCATGAATATTGGTGATCAACTCCATTAGTAGCACACCATCAAAGCAGCCATAAGGCACAGGTACTCTAATTTTAGCCGCCGCGCATTTGTATAATGCATCGACCTCGGCATTTTGCCAGGCTTTTTCTTGTTCTTCTCGACCGTATTTAGAGCCTTTTTCCATGGCTCGACCACGACGACTGTTTTTGGTTTTTCGACCTTCTTGATATTGTGCTGCTTTTTTAAAGCTGCGTTTAGTGGCTTCCTTATACACTTTCGCGCAGCGGATCGCATCGCCACATCTGATCATATAGACCGTAGCTTCTTTGCCACTCATGAGTTGGCTTATCACTTCATCGACGAGACCATCGTCAACCAGTGGTTGTAATCGTATAGGCGTTTTCATAGCGTCGTTATACCTTACTTGCGCGCTGGATGATATATCTAAGGAAATAATTTTTACTTGCAGATGGATCACTGATTAAATGAGGCATATATTACTGAATTTGTCGTTTGTATACTCTTGTCTAATGAATCAAAATCCTGTAGCAACCCACCTAAATATAGCTGATGTTATACATTTCCCCCGAGTGAGGCCCATCGGCTGAGCTCGGAGTTATCATCAATATTAACCACTGAATATGCTATATTAGCAGGCATTATGAACACTAGTGGTATCATTGACGTAAATGATGCCAAATAGAGTATGTCTACAGTGATGCTTGAGGAAGAGATAATGGTTAAATTCTGACTCAAATAAGCGTTATCTTCAGTAAGGCTTCAGTTTTTATTCAGTTAGTATTGAGTGATAGCGAGGATAATACTTGAAGATTTGATCGTTATTGAATTTGAAACCATTGTATCGACAACAGCTTTTACCACTTAGTATTACGGAGCCAACTAACACAAGCTTGATTCAATCATTGGCATGGAAGTCATCATGCAAGCCTAATTCTTTTTACATTTAATAGAGTTTTTATGAAACGGACCTTACTTTTAGCACTATTTATTTTTTCTAACGCCGCCAACGCAGTTGAACCTCTTTTTGAAACCCCCAAAGACATGCAACCCACATGGATTGATAATATTTTGTCTGTGTTTGGTGCCGATGGTGAGTTTGATGACACTAAAACCATTGATATGAGCTATTTGCCTACGGCTTATTACACCCCAGAGAAGAAGTTTGGTGTAGGGCTATTAATGGTAGGGTTATATAAAACCGATAATGCATCGAGTGAAGAGCAGCCCTCATCATTAGTATTGAACTCGTTTGCATCAATGAATCAATCCTATGGCGTTACAGTCGAGAACATGACGTTTTTAAATCAAGGTAAGCAGCGATTGCTCCTTGATTTAGAGCTGCACAACGAAGCTGCAGTGTATTATGGTGTCGGGATTGAACAAGGCGATCAAGACCTTAATCATCACGAATTCAAAGAACAACTGTATAGTTTTAAACCGCGCTGGATGACCGAAGTCGCCGATAACTATTTTATTGGCGTAGGTGCTGATTTTATTTATACCACAGCAGACAGTCTAGAATTAGTTGCCACCCAAGCCCCTGTTGATGCAAATAGCCTTTTGCCAGATAATTTTAGCTCAGGTGTTGTGATCACCAGTATTTATGACTCAAGAGATTATCGTTTAAATGCGACAAAAGGTTGGTTGTTTCAGCTGGATGCTGGATTATATCAAAATGACCAATTCGATTCGTTTTCTACCTATAATATTGAATTAGCGAATTATATCGATTTAGGGACAACACCTGGATTAATCGCTTGGCAAGTTCAAGGTCACCTTACCAGTGGTGACGTGCCGTGGAATCTTTTACCTGACCTTGGCGGTTCAGATGCGATGCGCGGTTACATTAGAGGCCGATATCGCGATGAGCAAATGATGATGGGACAGGTTGAATATCGATTACCAATATTTCAGCGCTATGGCATGGTATTTTGGGGCTCGGTCGGCAGTGTTGCGCCTAAAGTCAGTGAGTTAACGGATACTCTATTAACCGCCTACGGCACTGGATTCCGCTTTAAAATTAAAGACAATATTAATTTACGTTTTGACGTTGGGGTGGGTGAGAACGACACTAACTTCTACTTAAATGTAAATGAAGTTTTTTAAGTCGATATTTCCTAAGGTCTTATTATTGCTTATAAGGCCTTCATGCGATTCCTATTTTTAAAGGAAAAGAAAACCGAAATGCTTTTTCTAGTGACATCAATGGCACCAATAAGACCGATACTGACAAGGTATTGTCATATTAATGTATCAACCACAGCTTGTTTAGCGGCAACGAGAATACTGATGATTCTCGGTTTTTCAAGTGGATTGCTGCACAGTAGTAGTGCCATGGCCGCTGAGGTTGAGCAAGAGTGTCAGCGAAACTTTCATTACTCTATTTTTCTCAGTGGTCTGCACATGGGTAACATGACCCGCACCGAGAACTGGCAGGGTAAATCAGCCGTTATTACCTCAACAAGTAAAGCCAGTATTTTAGGTATTGGCACTCAATACCAGCAGCGCACTGAGTTATCTTGGTCAAATTCCACTCATGAATGGCTAACGCATAAGTTTCATCAACAAGTGACCGGCTTTCGTGCCCGAGACATGCAAGTCACTCTAGAAAATCACGGTCTCGGCTCTCGTGTTGATGTTGATGGTGAAGTCAGCCATTACCAATCAAATAGCATACCGCTCAGAGATGTTGATACTCTAGCCATTCAAATTCGTGAGTATTTACTCAACGGGCGACAGCAATTTGCGCTGATAAGACAAGCCTCTGATGCGGTTGAATCCTATCAGTACTATGTTAAAGACCCACTCACCTCTAACATCGCACCCTGGGGAGAATTACAACTTATACCCGTTGAGCAAACTGGGGCGGAAGAGGTGACTTACTATTTTGCGCCGAGCATAGATTATCAACTGGTAAAAGCACATTACCATGGGATTATTTTACAAGGGAATATTGAGTTAGACAGTTACGTGTCATCTTGCGACGCTTTGAGCAATAGTTAATCGCTAACGTAAAGAGGTGATAAGCGATGTCCTCTGAATAGCTTGTTGTCCCGATAACAAGCTTAAACGCTGCTTATTGATCCCTTCATGCTCCATATTATGGCGATTCAGTTTCAGTTATCAGTGTTAGTCATAGGGTTAAGCTGACGTTAGGTATATCAGTCGCGCTACAATCCGCTTTTTGCCTGCCCTATTTAACATCACTCCTTCAGGCTTTTCTTGTCCAATGCTTATCCCGAGTTCAGGTTAAATAGACAGTGTTACTGCTAAAAATAACCAAGCTGATGAAGAGACATATGTGCTTAAGATAATAGTGTTAGCGGCGATAAAATATACCGCGATCTGCTGTTATGGAGATAACTGAGGTTAAGATTAGATTAGCATTAGTGCTGGAAGGTTTAGATTCAGTTGGGTAAACAAATACCATTCATTTTCGCCCTGAATATCAGCGAGTAGGTTAAACCTCAATAGTTAAATCCCAACAGTTGAGCCGTAATCCTAACCTTTGTATGTAAAGGTCAATACAGCCGCTGCAATCCATTTACTGCAAGATATTTGCTGATGTCGTTTAACGGAACAGATCAACTGAAATACAAGAAACAGTACAGAATAATTTATCGATTAACCTTCGTGGGCTAATTTGGGGGTTATCTGTAACTGCTGGGTTAATGCTGTTGTCTGTTTATGGCTACTATTTTCCGCCGCATATTGACGTTTAGCCACAATTTGTACGCCCTCAGTGGATAATTTGAGGTTTAAATCGCTTTCAGGCACACAGCAGCAGGGCAGACATTCGTTAGACTTAAGCTCTGCCAGAGGTTTGGAGAGGTAGCTGACTTCTCCTGATATGACTGTGGTTTTACAGGCGCCGCAAAAACCGTTGCGACACTCTGAAAATACTTTTACTTTTTTCGCTTCAAGCGCTTCTAGTAAGCTTGAGTGTTGGCCGTCAAATAAAATAACCGGCTGTCCTTTCAAGCTTACAATAGGCGCTTTTTTGAAAAATGTTTTATAGGTCAAAATCTAAAAACTCATCGCCATCAACAGAAGAATCAATTTGTCCTACAAGGTATGAAGACACTTCAACTTCTTGTGGGGCAACCTGTACTGCATCACTTTCTAACCAGTTTTTCATCCACGGAAGAGGATTTGACGATTCTTCGTATGGCTGTGGTAAATGTACCGATTTCATCCGCTGATTAGTAATAAATTCAACATACTGGCACAAAATCTGTTCGTTAAGACCAATCATTGATCCGTCTTTAAATAAATACTTGGCCCATGCTTTTTCTTGTTCTGCCGCTTTGACAAATAAGTCGTAGGCCTCTTGCTTACATTCAGCTGCAATCTCGGCCATTTCAGGATCGTCTTTGCCGCCTTGCATTAAGCTTAATATGTGTTGCGTACCGTTAAGGTGCAAGGCTTCATCACGGGCAATCAGGCGAATGATTTTAGCATTACCTTCCATAACGCGACGCTCAGCAAAAGCAAATGAACATGCAAAACTGACATAGAAACGAATCGCTTCTAAAGCATTAACCGACATCATGCACAAATATAATGACTTTTTCAGTATGCGTGAGTTAACGGTAATTTCTTTGCCGTCGATCACATGAGTGCCTTCGCCTAACAGGTTATTAATCTGGGTAAGGTGAATTAAATCATCGTAATAAGCCGCAATATCACCGGCACGCTTTAAAATTTCATCATTTTGCACAATATCGTCAAACACCACAGAAGGATTGTTAACAATATTACGAATAATATGAGTGTACGAACGCGAGTGAATCGTTTCAGAAAATGACCAGGTTTCAATCCAGGTTTCTAATTCAGGTAGCGATACTAACGGTAAAAACGCTACGTTAGGTGAACGCCCTTGAATAGAGTCGAGCAATGTTTGGTATTTAAGGTTTGACAGAAAAATATGTTTTTCATGGTCAGGTAAATCACCGAAATCAATTTTGTCGCGACTGACATCAACTTCTTCTGGGCGCCAGAAGAAACTTAATTGCTTTTCAATCAGTTTTTCAAAAATTTCATATTTTTGCTGATCGTAGCGTGCCACATTCACGGATTGACCGAAAAACATAGGTTCTTTGGTCGAATCGTTAGGTATTTGACAAAATGTTGAGTAAGCCATTATTTAGGTGTCCTGAAAACGCATTTTCCAAAAGCGGGGAAGACCCCCGCTAAATATACATAAAGTGAAGATTAAATTTTACACGCACCGCCACCGCAGCCATCGTCTTCTTCTTCGACAGCAATAATGTCGTCAAATTGATCAGAAGCACCGTCGCGAGTGTTATGATAATACAATGTTTTAATCCCTAGCTTGTAGACACTTAACAGGTCTTTAAGCAAGGTTTGCATTGGTACACGACCGCCTTCAAAACGGCTTGGGTCATAATTGGTATTGGCTGAAATCGCTTGATCGATAAACTTCTGCATTAAACCAACAAGCTGGATATAACCATCATTATTTGGCATATTCCACAGCAGTTCATACTTGTCTTTAAGCAACTCAAAGTCTGGTACTACTTGCTTTAACTGCCCGTCTTTACTGGCCTTAACGCTGATCAATCCACGTGGAGGCTCAATACCATTAGTCGCATTTGAAATTTGCGATGAAGTCTCAGAAGGCATTAATGCAGACAAGGTCGAATTACGTAAGCCGTACTGCTTAATATCGCTACGTAAACCTTCCCAATCCATGTGCAATGGTTCGTCACAAATTTTATCTAAATCGCGCTTATAGGTGTCGATAGGTAAAATACCTTTCGAATAAGTTGTCTCGTGGAATAACGGACATGCACCTTGCTCTTTAGCTAAGTTCATTGACGCTTTGAGTAAATAGAACTGAATTGCTTCAAAGGTTTTATGAGTCAGGTTATTTGCTGAACCGTCAGAGTACTTTTTACCATTTTTAGCCAAATAGTTGGCAAAGTTAATCACACCAATACCTAAAGTACGGCGATTCATTGAGCTGGTTTGCGCGGCTTTGATTGGGTAATCTTGATAATCAAGTAAGTTATCTAATGCACGCACAGCTAAATCTGCTAAAGGCTCAAGTTCAGATAAATCCTTAATCGCACCTAAGTTAAGCGCTGATAAAGTACATAAGGCGATTTCACCGTCTGGATCGTCAATGTTAGTTAACGGTTTAGTCGGCAAGGCAATTTCTAAACATAAGTTAGATTGCTTAATCGGTGCTACTTTAGAGTCAAATGGACTGTGCGTATTACAATGGTCGACGTTTTGAATATAGATACGGCCAGTAGAGGCACGTTCTTGCATCATCAGTGAAAACAATTCAACTGCTTTGATCTGCTTTTTACGTATGCTGCTGTCTTGCTCATACTGCAGGTATAAACGTTCAAATTCGACTTGGTCTTCAAAGAAAGCATCGTAAAGGCCAGGCACATCAGATGGACTGAATAAGCTAATGTAGTCGCCTTTGATTAAACGTTGGTACATTAATTTGTTTAGCTGCACGCCGTAATCAAGATGACGCACACGGTTGTCTTCAACACCACGGTTATTTTTCAGTACTAGCAGTGATTCAACTTCTAGATGCCATAACGGGTAGAACAGTGTTGCTGCACCACCACGGACTCCGCCTTGGGAACAAGACTTAACCGCCGTTTGGAAATACTTATAAAACGGTAAACAACCGGTGTGGAATGCTTCACCGCCACGAATAGGGCTACCTAAAGCACGAATACGGCCTGCATTAATACCAATACCAGCACGTTGGCTCACGTATTTAACAATAGACGATGCCGTAGCATTGATTGAGTCTAGGCTGTCATCACACTCGATGAGTACACATGAGCTGAATTGACGTGTCGGTGTACGAACACCCGCCATGATTGGCGTTGGAAGTGAAATCTTAAATAAAGATGTCGCGTCATAGAAGTCTTTAATGTACTTCAAACGGATTTCTTTCGGATAACGAGCAAACAAACACGCTGCGACTAAGATGTATAAAAACTGTGCGCTTTCATATACTTCGTGAGTCACACGGTTTTGAACCAAGTATTTACCCTCTAGCTGCTTGACTGCGGCGTAAGAGAAATTCATGTCACGCCAGTGATCAATATAGCCATCAAGGATGTCTAATTCTTCACGGCTGTAATCCGCCATGATGTGCATGTCATATTTACCAATTTCAACTAACTTGGTGACATGATCGAATAGCTTAGGCGGTTCAAATTGGCCAAACGCTTTTTTACGTAAGTGGAATACCGCTAAGCGGGCTGCCACAAATTGGTAATCAGGTGACTCAGGAGAGATCAAGTCAGCCGCGGCCTTAATGATCGTTTCATGAATGGCTTCAGTTGGAATGCCATCAAAAAACTGCAGATGAGATCGAAGTTCTACTTCAGATACTGAGACGTTTTTTAATCCCTTGGCTGCCCAAGTGATCACGCGATGAATTTTATCTAAATCGATCGATTCACGTTCGCCACTGCGTTTAGTGACTGTCATATTGCTATTCATTGAAGAGAGGCCTTGGTTCTATATCTAATCATGTGATCTGTTGTTGGATTCAGTGCTGCTGGGTTCGATCTGAACCCGTTACAAAACAATTCCATGTTAAAACAATCAACTTGAAGGTACTCACAACATGGCAGTAAACCACCAATACGTTCAGTTAACATCTATCTCCTTGTTATGCTGTGGAGTAGTGTTTTGATTGTCGGCCACACACAAGATATGGTGTTATTTAAAATCTAAGATACAAGATAGTGAGGTTTGAGTTTTTTTGCAAGCCACAATTATATTAACTTCTTGTGGATAACTTGAGGATAAACGGCAGGGTTAGTGACAGCTAACCCTAGAGCCCAAATTTATAACGTGTTTTTTATAAATGATATTTTTTCAACCATCAAATAAGAAAGTTTTGATCGCTAAAATAAACAGCGATCGAAAATTTACCCTCAATTTTAGATTGATCTTTTAGGGCTTTTGATCGGTAAGTGATTGTCAGCATAATCTTTAGCCAATGATGCATTCAGAGGTGTATTTTCGATGAATCGATCTCAAAAAGACGACGGAGTAAAAAAGTGTTTTAATGCTGCACCATGTTCAAATTGGCATGTTGCTGGCCATGTATTCGGTGTGTCGCTGGGTGATAAATAGCCCCATAAGGCAATGCCACCTATCATACTTGCGTTGCGAGCGGCAACTAAATCACGCTCAGCATCACCTAGGTATAAAATACTTTGAGGTGCGATGGCTATTTGTTGAGCGGCTAATAACATCGGCGCAGTATGAGGTTTAGCGTGACAGGTACTATCGCCGCTGATCATGGTTTTCAGTTTATCGGTTAAGCCCAGCTTTTGTATTAATGGCCGAGCAAATCGAGCTGGCTTATTGGTGACGACACCGTAGGGAATGGCTTGGGAATCTAATAGGGTTAAGAGTTCGGGTAAATCGTCGAACAAACGGCTGTGATCGCCATTAATGCGTGCATAATGGCGCAGTAGTGCTTGTTGAATATCAAGTTGAACGTGTTCATCTGCCTGTGGTATGGCGGTCTTGACCAAATATAAACTGCCATGTGAAGCCGCATGGCGCATGGTTTCAAGCGTTTGAACCTTAAAACCGGCTTCGTCTAAACTCAAATTTAATGCTTGGACTAAATCAGGTGCGGTGTCGGCTAAGGTACCGTCTAAATCGAACAGTACCCCTTTAATGTCGTGCATATGCAAGAGTTAGCTCCTCACAGAGAAATGGCAGTAAATCCACGCAGCCTTTAATAGCGTTATCGGTATAACATAACGCTATTGGGCTTCATTTATGTTTTTCACTGTTGCAACAGTGAAAAACATAGGCTGGCTAATCTATTTTTTGTGTGGCTATCATATAGTTAACATCGACACTCTTGGTGTACTTAAATACACCAGATAGAGGATTGTAGGTAATACCTAATGCATCTCTGCACAATAAATCGGTGTTATCGACTAATGCCATCAGTTCAGACGGGCGAATAAATTTACTGTGATCGTGGGTGCCAATTGGAAGCATTTTTAATAGATATTCAGCGCCGATTATGGTTTTAAGGTATGACATCATATTGCGGTTAATCGTCGAGATAAATACAAAACCATTGGGTTTAACCATGTCACAACATGCTTGAATTACCGATTGTGGATCCGGTACATGCTCAAGCATTTCCATACAGGTTACTACATCGTATTGCTCGCGGTGCGTATCGCGGTGTGCTTCGGCGGTAGTTTTAAGATAGTTAACCGCTACCCCAGAATCTAATGCATGCAGTTTTGCCACTTCAAGTGGTTCAGTTCCCATGTCAATACCATCAACGTGTGCACCCAGGCGAGCCATACTTTCTGACAAAATGCCACCGCCACAGCCAACATCAAGCACTTTCTTATCGAAAATACCGCCAGCGGTTTGATCAATGTAGTTTAAACGCAGTGGATTAAGTAAGTGCAATGGCTTGAACTCGCCATTGAGATCCCACCATGTTTGTGCCATGGCTTCAAATTTTGCGATCTCTTGCGGATCAACATTGGGTGTCGATTGTTCAGCGTGTGACATAACTTAACCTAAGTGTCTAATAAAGTATGATGGCTATTATAACGATAACCTTTGTGAATAGTAGTCAACAATGGCTTGGCTTGTTCACACTTGCTCATAAAACATCCACTTAAGCCCGCTTAATTGTAAAATTGTGCTCTTAACTGCTTAAAGCATCAGCAAATTGGCTTTGATTATGACTTATTTATCAGCCTATATTCATGTGCCAATAATATAAATTCGCTGAATATATTAGCTTTTTTATCATTTTTAAGAGTCATAGAGCATTTGACAGGTCTTTGTTCTGGCGACATTAATTATCTGTGTTAGAATGCCAAATCACGTTTTTAAGCTAGATAATAATATGGAAGTTTTATTGTCAGCTCACTTTAGAGGAACGCGCAGTTTATGACTGATCTGGCATCATCTATTTCGCCAATTAACATCGAAGACGAACTTAAGAATTCTTACCTTGATTATGCCATGAGCGTAATTGTAGGTCGTGCATTGCCTGACGTTCGTGATGGGTTAAAACCTGTTCACCGTCGGGTTTTGTTCGCAATGAGCGAATTAAAAAACGATTGGAACAAACCATATAAAAAATCCGCTCGTGTCGTTGGTGACGTAATTGGTAAGTATCACCCACATGGTGACACAGCTGTATACGATACTATTGTACGTATGGCGCAACCATTCTCGCTACGTTACACCTTAGTTGATGGACAAGGAAACTTTGGTTCTGTCGACGGTGACTCTGCAGCTGCGATGCGTTATACCGAAATCCGCATGCAAAAGTTGGCGCATTCATTATTAGCCGACCTTGAAAAAGAAACTGTGGATTTTGTGCCTAACTACGATGGCACTGAGATGATCCCTGCGGTGTTACCAACACGCGTACCGAACCTATTAATTAACGGTTCATCGGGTATTGCGGTTGGTATGGCCACCAATATTCCACCACACAATTTAACTGAAGTGGTCAAAGGCTGTTTGGCGTTAATCGAAGACCCAAGCTTATCGATTGAACAGTTAATGGAATACATTCCAGGTCCAGATTTTCCAACGGCAGCATCGATTAATGGCCGCAAAGGTATTATTGATGCGTACAACACCGGCCGCGGTCGCGCGATCATGCGTTCTAAAGCGGAAATCGAAACGGAAGAGAATGGTCGTGAACGTATTATTGTTCATGAAATTCCATATCAAGTTAACAAGGCGCGTTTGATTGAAAAAATCGCTGAACTTGTTAAAGATAAAAAATTAGAAGGTATCAGTGGCCTACGCGACGAGTCTGATAAAGACGGTATGCGTATTGTTATTGAAATCAAACGCGGTGAAGTGGGTGAGGTTGTATTAAACAACTTATATGCTCAAACACAAATGCAGTGTTCTTTTGGTATTAACATGGTGGCATTGACCAATGGTCAGCCTAAATTGTTTAACCTTAAAGAAATGCTTGAGTGTTTTATTCTTCACCGTCGTGAAGTAGTTACCCGTCGTACAGTATTTGAATTACGCAAAGCCCGCGAACGCGCCCACATCCTTGAAGCACTTGCTATTGCACTGGCTAACATCGATCCGATCATTGCACTGATTAAAGCCTCGCCTACACCGGCTGAAGCTAAAGCTAAATTAGTCGCACAAGGTTGGGAGTTAGGCCATGTACAAGGCATGCTTGAAAAAGCGGGTGACGATGCAGCTCGTCCAGAATGGTTAGAGCCAGAGTATGGTATTCGCGATGGTCAGTACTATTTAACTGAGCAACAAGCACAAGCTATTCTAGAGTTACGTTTACACCGTTTAACCGGTCTTGAGCACGATAAAATTTTAGCTGAGTATGAAGAGCTATTAGTACTTATCGCAGGCCTGTTATTCATTCTTCGTAATCCATCACGCTTGATGGAAGTGATTAAAGAAGAGCTAGAAGAAATTCTTGAGCAATACGGTGATGAGCGTCGTACGATTATCAACGCTAACGAAATTGATATGAGTCTTGAAGACTTAATCAATGAAGAAGACGTTGTAGTAACCTTGTCTCACTTAGGTTATGCAAAATACCAAGTATTGTCCGACTACCAAGCGCAGCGTCGTGGTGGTAAAGGCAAAGCGGCAACTAAAGTAAAAGATGAAGACTTTGTTGAGAAGTTATTGGTGGCGAACACCCATGACACCATCTTATGTTTCTCTGACTTTGGTAAAATGTATTGGTTAAAAGTGTATCAATTACCTTTGGCCAGTCGTACTGCCCGTGGTCGTCCAATTGTTAACTTATTACCACTTTCTGACGGTGAGCACATTACTGCCATTCTACCGGTACGTGAGTATGCTGATGATAAGTTTATCATTATGGCTACAGCACACGGTACCGTTAAGAAAACAGCATTAACGGCGTACAGTAACCCTCGTGCAAACGGCATTATTGCTGTGAACCTAAAAGACGGCGACCAATTAATTGGCGTTGATATTACTGAAGGTAGTGACGACATTATGTTGTTCTCTAACGAAGGTAAAGTGGTTCGCTTTAATGAGAAAGCGCGTGATTCTGAAACCGGTGAAGTGAAGATTGATGCTGAAACTGGCGAAGAAGTGATTGCATTGCGCCCTATGGGCCGTACTGCAACGGGTGTTCGTGGCATTAAGCTTGATGCTGGCCAAAAAGTGGTGTCGTTAATTGTGCCTAAAGGTGACGGCGCTATCTTAACCGTAACCGAAAATGGTTATGGTAAGCGTACTGAGCTGAGTGAATACCCAGCGAAGAGCCGTGGCACTAAAGGTGTGGTATCGATTAAAGTCAGTGAGCGTAATGGTGAAGTTGTTGGTGCCGTTCAAGTAGGTACTTTTGACGAAATTATGCTGATCAGTAATAAAGGCACCTTAGTGCGTACTCCTGCAGAAGGTGTATCTATTATTGGTCGTAACACTCAAGGTGTGACGATCATTCGTACCGCAGAAGACGAGAAAGTCGTTGGTTTGCAGCGTATTGAAGAGATTCAAACCGAAGAGTTGTTAGACGCAGAAGGCAATGTTATTCCACCTGCGGACATTATCGAAGGTGAAGCGATTGACCTTGAAGCGGCTGAGTCTACTGAGTCTGACGTAGAGAGTGACGGACAAAGTGATGTCGAGAGCGACGAACAGGACTAACCTGAACGTTTACTTTGTAACATCAATAACGAGCGCCTTATGGCGCTCGTTTTATTTTACGGAAAATAATTCATCAAAATAGGCTGATAAAAGTCTATTCAACTGGCGCTAAAGTCCTTAGTATTAATAGTCTTATGTGTGTATTAAAAACTGATTCAAGGAGTTGTCTGTGAGCGCGATTTATAATTTCTGTGCGGGTCCTGCTATGTTACCTCAAGCTGTAATGCAAAAAGCACAACAGGAATTAATCGATTGGAATGGCCTTGGCGTCTCCGTGATGGAAATCAGTCATCGCAGTAAAGAGTTTATTGCCCTGACCGAACAAGCAGAAGTCACACTGCGTAAGTTAATGAACATACCTAAAAACTATCATGTGTTGTTTATGCATGGTGGCGGCCGGGCGCAATTTTCTAACGTAGTCAATAATTTCTTGGGTGATAATGGTCGGGCGCTGTATTTGGTCAGCGGTCAATGGTCATCTTCTGCGGTAACAGAAGCGCAGAAGCTAGCCGGTGAGCACAGTATCGACAGTATTAATATTGTTGAGCAGGTCAACGGCCTTAATCAAGTGACATTACCTGACTTACATGCAATCGATAAAGACTATCGTTATGTACATTATTGCTCAAACGAAACCGTTGACGGTATTGAAATTTTTGAAGAGTTTACTAGTCCGTGGCCGGTAGTTGCTGACTTGTCATCCACTATCATGTCGCATGAAATTGATGTCAGTAAATACGGACTTATTTATGCCGGCGCGCAAAAGAACATCGGCCCATCGGGGTTGTCGATTGTTATTGTGCGTGACGATATGCTCAAATTACCAAGTTTACCGCAGTCTTCAATAATGGATTATCGTGTCGCGGTTGAATACGGTTCAATGTTTAACACCCCTCCAACGTTTGCCTGGTATTTAGCTTCTGAAGTATTTGCTTGGTTGCAGGCTAATGGCGGCGTGAGTGCCATGGCAGAGATAAACCAGCAAAAAGCGAAGTTACTGTATGAGTGTATCGACAACAATCCATTTTATAAAAATGGTGTTGCGCCACAAAATCGTTCACGTATGAACGTTACTTTTCAATTAGTGAACGATGCTTTAGACAGTGAGTTTTTAGCCCAAGCAGAGCAGGCCGGTTTAGTCGCGTTAAAAGGGCACCGTATTGTTGGAGGTATGCGCGCCAGTATTTATAACGCCATGCCGTTAGCGGGTGTGCAAGCGTTAGTTGATTTTATGAATAACTTTGCTGTAAAGCACAGTTAATTCGAACCGCTTATTTACCGTAAGTTCGGCTTAATAAAGAAAAAGCGAATGCCAAACAGCATTCGCTTTTTTTATGTTATCGATAAATGTGTATTTCAACGCTTCATTGCTGATCAAACAAGCCTTGATAGCAAACATCATCGACGAAGTGTAGGTTCTTGAATGCCACATCATCATAAAGTAAAAAATAGCCGGTTTTATCGAGTCGATAACGCTCATCCTTACACCCAAAAATGCCCATACTTAATCCCATATTGAGCAATACATGAATGGCATATTCAGACAATTTCAAATCTTGAGTAAATTGAATTAGCTTAATACCTTCGCCACCGGCGTCATCAACTTTTACGAGTAAGCCAAATTGACTTAAGTAACGGGCTACTTAAACGCTTATCGGTACGAAGGCTATTTTTTGTGCTTCAAACTGGGCATCAAATACAGACATTTTATGGGGATGGGTAAAAGACATTAACAGCATTAACTCGACGCAGGAGGTGATATGACTTTAATCGTAGCCAGATCATGCTAGTAAGAGTTTGAACTACTTCTAGTTTTTTTTGATAAAGTTATAACAATATATGCTGAAGGATAACACTCGTTTTTTGGATTATTATTTCCGGCAATCACCTCTTTATGTTCACTGTTGCATTAGCATGCGTTGAGCCGGTCGTGGAGAACTTGGCATTGAATAGCGTGTTAGCGTATTTACTATCAATGCTTGCTGACTTTCTATCGCGCCATTTGCCCTGAGTTTGTAGATATCACTCACCTCAATGACTAATTCGAGCGGGGCTGAGCCCGCTCGAATTATCTTATTTAACTCAGTAAGCCAAATAGAATGGCCGTCATAGACAATAAACCAGTAATAACGACGAATATGTTGCTTACTCGCCCACGGTAGGCTTTTAATGCTGGTACCTTGTGTATCGCATACATTGGCATGAGATACAGAATTGCTGCAATCACAGGGCCGCCAAGTGCTTCAATCATCCCCAAAATACTTGGATTGATAATCGCTACGCCCCAAATAGTGAAAAACATAAATCCTAAAATACATTTGTCTAATGTTTTGCTATTGGCTGGCTTGCTGCTATTAGGTAGTTGCTTAGTGATAATGCCTTTCAAACCTTCAGTGGCACCCATATAGTGACCGAAGAAAGATGAAATAATAGCGATGAAAGCAATCACAGGAGCAAAATAGCTGATAAAGCCACTTTCGTGCACGTTGGCAAGATAAGATAAGATTGGCAGGTTATCAGCCTTTGCTTCTAACAACTGCGCCGGTGTTAACGACAGCACGCAAGAGAACACGAATAACATTACAAATCCTACTAGCATAATGGCTGTATTGCGCAGGATCGCGTCCGCCTTTTTCGAGGCATTGACACCGTGTTGTTTTTTTAGTGACACAGAAAACTGAGAGATAGCAGGTGAATGGTTAAAGGCAAACACCAATACTGGTATGGTTAACCAAACAGTGCCCAAGAAATTAGTGGGTGAAGGCACATCCATCAGTGCATCAAACTTCCAGTCTGGTATGAGATACAATGACATGAAGGCGAGGATCGCAACTAATGGATAGACTAAAAGTCGTGTCACCGAGAGCATAAATTTTTCACCCGCGACCATCACAGACATCATGCATAAGATTAGTGATCCTGAAAGTAACCAGCGCGGAATACCACTTATTTTATCAACAACTTGCACGCCTGCTTCAGTCAGCATAGGCGTTCCATCCAGCATGGCTCTTGGCACGTCGGTAAACATGCCTAATTGATTAATAATAAAACTATCAACAGTATTGGTTATCCCCACACCGTAGATTAACACTATTGGGAAAATGGCTAAAAAATATAGCCAGGTTATGGCTTTACCTGCGCCAATACCAAAATGTTCTTCTACTACTTGGGTGATGTCACTACCAGGAATGGCTGAAGAACACAGGAAACGCGATAAACCACGATGAGCAAAATAGGTCATCGGGCCTATTATTACTGCCATAAACACGAGTGGCCAAAATCCGCCCATTCCGGCATTGATTGGTAAAAATAAAATACCTGCCCCGACGGCTGTACCAAACAGGCTTAACATCCAGGTCGTATCTTGGCGCGACCAGCCCGTACTTGAAACAACGGTCGACTCGGGGATATCTTGTGCACTTACGGCTTCATTTTGCATAACTGACTTACCTTTAAGGTCGATTAATCTTAACTCGGGGTCATAAACGGATATCGAACAGTCCTTTGTTTCGCTAACTGTGCTGCATTGACTTGCAATAGATCCGCTATTGTCTGAGCCAGTAATAAAAGACTGTGTCGTGTTAGTAAACCAAATGACAAGTTCAATATGAAATAGGCTGACTCTTGTTATTGTGCCTTACATTTCCCGAGTTGATGTTAGGTTAAATTCAGCGCCAGACTATATCTTTTTTCGAGGAATTAAATAGTTACCAAGTCGAAATGTTAATAAGGTTCATGAATTGGGAGCTGTATCCCGATGATGGTAAATCAAACATCACAAGCATTTTCAATTTATCTACAACCCTCATGTATAGATTTAACAGTGCAGTTACTAATCTTGCCGCAGCAAGCACTCATCACTCATTGATGGTATCGCGGGATGGCACTGTTGAGATTCAAAAATAAACACTAGTAATATGGCTTGCAGGAGAAAATGATAAAAGATGGGGGCAGATGCTATCAAACCAGTCGATGCTTATGGGTAAATATATTTAGGCTGGTTTAACAGGCTTAAAAAAGGTCGCAATATGCGACCTTTTTGATGAGATAATGTGGCTTCAACGCACCTTGATGACAATAGCGTTTAGTTACAATACTGCTGCGATAGATTTAGCTAAATAATCCACATTAGTTTCACTGATACCGGCAATACTGATGCGGCTTGAACCTACCATGTAAACGCTGTATTGCTGTTTAAGTATGGCTACCTGCTCAGGATTAACCCCCAAGAATGAAAACATGCCTTTTTGACGAGCGATAAAACTAAAGTCGCGATCAACGCCATTGGCTTTAAGCTTGTCGACTAAAATAGCACGATTACCATTAATGCGATCACGCATGACCTTTAGTTCGTCCAACCATTGCTGCTTCAGGGCTGGGGTGCCTAAAATGGTTTCAACAATCGCCGCACCATGTGCTGGCGGCATAGAATAAAGACAGCGTACTACATATAACAATACCGATTGGGTAATATCTGCAGTGGCGCTGTTCTTAGCCACAATGGAGCAAGCGCCAATACGTTCGCGATACAAACCAAAGTTTTTCGAGCAAGAACTGCATAAAATCATGCTTTCAACGGCCGCAGCCATTTGACGTACGCCGTAAGCATCTTCATCTACGCCGTCACCAAAACCTTGATAAGCCATATCAATTAATGGCGTAAAGCCTTGCTTAACAGTAACCTTAACCACTTCATCCCATTGCTCTGTGGTTAAATCCATGCCGCTTGGGTTATGACAACAAGCATGTAAAAGCACCACGTCATCTTTTCCAATGCTATTTAAGGTTGCCAGCATTTGATCAAATTTAAGGGTTTTGCTGTCGTAGTCATAGTACGGATAGGTTTTAACTGTAATGCCAGCCGCTTCAAATAACCCCGTATGATTTGCCCACGTTGGGTCGCTTACCCATAACACGGCATTTGGATTACAACGTTTAATAAAGTCTGCTGCAACGCGCAGAGAACCGGTTCCGCCAGGCGTTGACACTGTTCGAACGCGGTTAGCGAGTAATGCGCTGTGACTGGCACCAAACGCTAATTCACCCATAAGTTGATTGAATGATGCTGAGCCTGTTGGGCCTATGTACACTTTGGTTGTTTCTGTGTCTAAACGAATTTTTTCAGCCGCTTTTACACAATCTAGAATAGGTGTATGACCAAGAGGATCTTTATATACGCCAACACCTAAATCGACTTTATTTGGGTGATTGTCTTCGCGGTATTGAGTCAATAGGCCTAAAATGGGATCGGCAGGCAACGCGGTTAATGAATTGAACATGAATAGACCTTCTTATTTTAAATTTACAGGCATTAGGGCGAAATAAGCTAACAAGATACATATTATGGTCTTTAGCATAACGTGATTTACATCAATAAAGAACAGCTAAATATACTGTGATGGGATATTAGAAAAGCGTAATTAGTGAATTTTGGCAACAATGGCTGACAACTGAAACAAGCATTATTATGCTCGCAATGACCTCCTCAATACCGACTTAATAGTAAATAAATTCAACTTGAGTATAAAAGTCACCTAAAACACAAAATAACGGTTGAATCCTTGCTGACAATCAGTAACGTAGGGCTACGAAGAATTATTTAGTAAATTATTAGTAAACTGTACCGAAACATTGCCAGTGACATGTATTTGTAAAATGTGCACCGCTCCATATTACATTAACAATGTCACGTTTATTTCTCCGGCTAAGCCTTTTACTCATATATCGGTCTATCGACGTTTAATGAGTGCAACACTAAGAAGAGTATTAATGAAACAATTGCGTCTAGACCACATTACCCGCATGAATGGCGAAATTAACATTCCTGGCTCCAAGAGCATTTCTAACCGCGCGTTATTATTGGCAACTTTAGCACAGGGTAAAACCACTCTGACTAACTTGCTCGACTCTGATGACATTCGTTATATGTTGGCATCATTAAAGCAGTTAGGTGTGCATTACCAATTGTCTGACAATAATACTGTTTGTGAACTGACCGGTTTAGGGGGCGCAATTTCATCTGTAAATGCACAGAGTTTATTTCTTGGTAATGCTGGTACAGCAATGCGTCCACTATGTGCCGCACTGACATTAGGTCATGGCGAATTTACCTTAACCGGTGAGCCTCGTATGGAGGAGCGTCCAATTGGCGATTTGGTCGATGCGCTGCGTCAATTAGGCGCTGATGTCACCTATCTGAAAAATGATGGTTTCCCACCATTAACGATTAAGGCAACAGGCTTAAATGGCGGTGATGTTGACATTGCCGGTGATTTATCAAGTCAATTTTTAACCGCATTACTCATGGTCGCGCCACTGACCAAAGACAGCGTCAACATTAATATTAAGGGCGAGCTTGTTTCTAAACCTTATATTGATATCACCATTGCGCTAATGAAGCAGTTTGGTGTCGAAGTGCTCAATCATCAATATCAACGTTTCGAAATTAAGGCCGGTCAGCAATATGTCTCACCAGGTAAAGTACTGGTAGAAGGTGACGCTTCATCGGCATCTTACTTCCTCGCTGCTGGCGCTATCCAAGGCGGCGAAGTGAAGGTCACTGGTGTTGGCCGCTTAAGTATTCAAGGCGATGTTAAGTTTGCCGATGCATTAGCCCAAATGGGTGCCGATATAGAGTGGGGCGATGATTTTATTATTGCCAGAAAATCCACTCTTAGCGCCATTGAAATGGACATGAACCACATACCTGATGCCGCCATGACCATCGCCACTGCAGCTTTATTTGCCACAGGCACCACAAAACTGACTAATATTTATAACTGGCGCATTAAAGAAACCGATCGTTTAGCGGCGATGGCGACTGAATTACGTAAAGTGGGTGCGATTGTTGATGAAGGTTATGATTACATTACTATCACGCCGCCAGCGATATTAAATACCGCAGCGATTGATACCTATAACGATCATCGGATGGCGATGTGCTTTTCAATGATGGCTTTTGCTGACAGCGGTATCACCATTAACGATCCAGACTGCACATCTAAGACATTTCCAGATTATTTTGCGCAATTTGCTCGTCTAGCAAAATAATCCACCTAACCAGATTGTCACTTGCTCTTTTATGTTGTCTTGCAATATAAAAGAGCGATCTTGGTTTTAATAACCGAAAATTCATCAGTAATTAACATTTTTTTGTTATACAATGCGCGCGCTTATTTTGATGAACCCTTTATCTTTTTCAGGGACGATAGATTATTTTCGGAGGAAACTATGTCAGAACGATCTCCAGTGATCACAGTAGATGGCCCTAGCGGTGCAGGGAAAGGCACAATATGCCAATTATTGGCACAACATTTAGGATGGCATTTATTAGATAGCGGGGCGATTTATCGTGTTTTAGCCTTAGCCGCTATTCATCATGACGTTGAGCTAGAAAACGAAGAAGCACTTACCTTATTAGCTGCTCACCTTGATGTACAATTTTTAACTGGCACCGACATTGATGCCATTAAAGTGATTCTTGAAGGTGAAGACGTTACCACGACCATTCGTACTCAAGAATGCTCTAATGCAGCCTCTAAAGTCGCGGCGCTTCCACGGGTACGTGAGGCATTATTGCGTCGTCAACGGGCTTTTAGTGCCGCGCCAGGTCTGGTTGCTGATGGACGTGACATGGGCACCGTAGTTTTTTCAAAAGCCCCGGTAAAAATATTTTTAACAGCGTCTGCCGAAGAACGAGCGCAAAGACGCTATAATCAGTTGCAGGACAAGGGCTTCGATGTTAAAATCGACCGCCTTTTAGCTGAAATTATTGAACGAGACGACCGTGATATCAATCGCGCCGCTTCGCCGCTGGTCCCAGCTGAAGATGCACTTGTTATTGATACAAGCGGCATTGGCATTGAAGATGTATTGAAGCAAGTGCTTGAGTACGTTAGACAAAAAATTACTGTTGCGTAACCGAATTGTCGATTACTGTGCAGTAGGTATTCGTGTTAAGGATGACACGAATAATATTACTAGACTCCACATCTAGGATGGATGGTGGTTTATTTAATGAAAGTAACCTAAAACATGACTGAATCTTTTGCTGATCTATTTGAACAATCCCTTCAAACCCTAGAGTTCCGTCCAGGTTCTATCGTTCGTGGTACAGTTGTTGCCATCGAAAACGGTATGGTACTTGTTGACGCAGGCCTTAAGTCTGAAAGCCCAATCAATGCTGACGAATTCAAAAACGCACAAGGCGTTTTAGAAATCCAAGTAGGTGATGAAGTTGACGTAGCCCTTGACTCTGTTGAAGATGGCTTCGGTGAGACTCAATTGTCTCGCGAAAAAGCTAAGCGTCATGAAGCTTGGATCGTTCTAGAAAAAGCGTACGAAGATGCTGAAACTGTAATCGGTATCATCAATGGTAAAGTTAAAGGTGGTTTCACTGTTGAATTAAACGGTATCCGTGCCTTCTTACCAGGTTCTCTAGTTGACGTGCGCCCAGTTCGCGACACCGCTCACTTAGAGTTCAAAGAATTAGAATTCAAAGTTATCAAGCTTGACCAGAAGCGTAACAACGTTGTTGTTTCTCGTCGTGCTGTTATCGAATCTGAAAGCAGTGCAGAACGTGATACTCTTCTTGAGAATCTACAAGAAGGCCAAGCTGTTAAAGGTATCGTTAAAAACCTTACTGACTACGGTGCATTCGTAGACTTAGGTGGTGTTGACGGTCTTTTACATATCACTGATATGGCTTGGAAACGCGTTAAGCACCCATCTGAAATCGTTAATGTTGGTGACGAAATCAACGTTAAAGTACTTAAGTATGACCGTGAGCGTACTCGCGTATCACTAGGTCTTAAGCAACTTGGCGAAGATCCATGGTTAGAAATCAGCAAGCGCTACCCAGAAAGCACTAAGCTAACTGGTCGCGTAACAAACTTAACTGACTACGGTTGCTTCGTCGAAATCGAAGAAGGCGTTGAAGGTTTAGTACACGTTTCTGAAATGGATTGGACTAACAAGAACATTCACCCATCTAAAGTTGTTAACTTAGGTGATGAAGTTGAAGTGTTAGTACTAGACATCGATGAAGAGCGTCGTCGTATTTCTCTAGGCCTGAAACAGTGTAAAGTTAACCCATGGGATGACTTCGCAACTCGTTACAACAAAGGCGACAAAGTATCTGGTAAGATCAAGTCAATCACTGACTTCGGTATCTTTATCGGTCTTGACGGTGGAATCGATGGTCTTGTTCACTTATCTGACATTTCTTGGAACGGTACTGGCGAAGACGCAGTTTCTGAATACAAGAAAGGCGATGAAATCCACGCTGTAGTGCTTTCAGTAGACCCAGAGCGTGAGCGCATCAGTTTAGGTGTTAAGCAAACTGAAGACGATCCATTCAACGCATACTTAGCTGACAAGAAGAAAGGCACCGTAGTTCACGGTACTGTTTCTGCTGTTGACGCAAAAGGTGTTACAGTTGAACTAGCAGAAACTGTTGAAGGTTACATTCGTGTAGCTGATATTTCAGCAGACCGCATCGAAGATGCATCTACTGTATACTCAGTAGGTGATGCTATCGAAGCTAAGTTCATGGGCGTAGATCGTAAGAACCGTTCTATCAGCTTATCTATCAAAGCGAAAGATGAAGCTGAACAGAAAGAAGCGATCGCTACTTTGAACAAGCAAGACGAAGTTGTAATGAGCAGCGCAATGGCTGAAGCATTCAAAGCAGCTCGTAAGTAATCGAAAATCGTCTGTTGTATGGGGACGTGGTCCCCATTAGGCGACTGTGTTTGGCTTGATAATATGGGATAGCTAAGATGACAAAATCTGAACTTATCGAAAAACTCGCCACTAGGCAGTCGCAACTGTCGGCGAAAGAAGTGGAAAGTGCAATCAAAGAGATGTTGGAGCAAATGGCAACAACATTAGAAAGCGGTGATCGTATAGAAATCCGTGGATTTGGTAGTTTTTCACTTCACTATCGTGCGCCACGTACTGGCCGTAACCCAAAAACTGGTACCTCAGTTGATTTGGAAGGCAAGTATGTTCCACACTTTAAGCCGGGTAAAGAACTGCGCGAACGTGTCGATGCTGTTAATCCTTGATTAACGCTTTAATAAAAAGCCTCCTCTTGGAGGCTTTTTTGTATCTAATGGCAGTCAATGCTGGTCAGCCCAGTAAATTTCTTGGATAATCATTATATTGATGCACCTTCATGGAGAATAGCGTGAGATCATTTATTGTCGTTGTACTAGTTGGGCTATTGTTTGTTTTAGCATTATTATTTGGTGCTAAAAATGAGCAAGTTGTCACCTTAAGTTATTTTATTGCAGAAGGGCAATATCGATTACCTATTGTGCTTGCCGTGGTATTTTTCAGCGGGTTTATTATCAGCTGGATATTTGCAAGTTACCATATCGTCAAGCTAAAGCTGGCGTTGCGTAAAAGCAATAAAGCCCTTAAAAAGCTCACTGCTGCAGATGCAACAAGTGTTGCTGTAATGCCTAAGGATCAAGCTGTCTAGTATGCTAGAAATCTTGTTCTTGTTATTACCTATCGCTGCCGGTTATGGATGGTATATGGGACGACGCAGTATTCGTCATAGCGATAGCCAGCAGAGTAAAAAATTAAGCCGAGATTATTTTACTGGGCTTAACTTTTTACTGTCTAACGAGTCTGATAAAGCGGTTGATTTATTCATCAGCATGCTGGATGTCGATGACGAAACCATCGACACTCATTTATCGTTAGGTTCGTTATTCCGTAAAAGAGGTGAAGTGGATCGTTCCATTCGTATCCATCAAAACTTGATTGCCAGACCGAGCTTAACCAATGAGCAGCGCGATATAGCGATGATGGAGTTAGGTAAAGATTATATGGCTGCTGGGTTTTATGACCGCGCCGAAGAAATTTTTATTAACTTGGTCAGCCAAGATGATCACAGTGAAGAAGCCGAAACTCAGCTGTTATTAATCTATCAAGTGACTAAAGAATGGCAAAGTGCCATCGATATCACTAAGCGTCTTCCTCGTAAACGTCAGCAAGTGCTTAAGCGCACCACAGCCCATTTTTATTGCCAGCTAGCTGATGAAGCTCATAATGAAACAGATAAAATCAAAAAGCTGCAACAAGCCATTAAGCAAGATGCTCAATGTGGTCGAGCTTGGTTAACTCTCGCCAAGATTTATCTTGATGCTGGCCAAGTTGACTTATGTAAGCACGCGTTACAAGAGCTGAAAGTGGCTGATATTGATTTATTTGCTGATGGCGTTTCAATAGCAAAACAAGTTTATCGCGACACGCAAGATCCTAATGGTTTTCACGAACTACTCGCCAAAGCCATTGCCGATGGCGCCGGAGCAAGTGTAGTGGTGGCATTAGCTGAGCACAAAATAAGCCTAGATCAACATCAAAGTGCTGAAACCATGATGCTGGATAGTTTATATCGTCATCCAACCATGAAAGGTTTTCAGCATTTAATGAAGTTACACATTCAACAAGCTGAAGATGGTCAAGCTAAGCAAAGTTTATCTATGCTAGAGCAACTTGTTGAACAACAAATTAAATTCCGCCCAAGTTATCGCTGTACTGCTTGTGGTTTTCCTTCTCACGGTTTGTATTGGCATTGTCCATCATGCAAACAATGGGGCAGTATCAAGCGGATAAAAGGCCTAGATGGTGAATAACGTGGCCATCGTAAAATACCAACCCTATAATTAATGCAGTAACACCATATTACCGCTGGAGTTCCAATGACTGAGAAATCAATTGTAGTCGCCCTCGACTATGACAATAAACATGACGCATTGACCTTTATTGATAAACTCGACCCAGAGATATGTCGGTTAAAAATTGGCAAAGAAATGTTTACCTTATTTGGGCCTGAGTTGGTTAATGATATTCACAGCCGAAACTTTGATTTATTCCTTGATTTGAAATTTCATGATATTCCCAACACCGTTGCCAAAGCCGTTGCCGCTGCAGCGGATTTAGGCGTGTGGATGACTAATGTGCATGCCAGTGGTGGACTTGCTATGATGCAGGCCGCTAAAAAAGCACTAATACCATTTGGTAAAGAAGCACCACTACTGATTGCGGTTACCGTTTTAACCTCAATGTCAGATGAAGACTTAGCCTTACTGGGTATCAATGTGCCAGCATTTGAACATGTACTGCGCTTAGCTAAGCTGACTCATCAAGCTGGTTTAGACGGGGTGGTATGCTCAGCTCAAGAAGCTAAATTACTAAAATCATCATTTGGCCAAGACTTTACCTTAGTGACCCCAGGGATAAGACCGGCTGGCAGTGATGCCGGTGATCAACATCGGGTGATGACGCCTCCACAAGCCATTGCTGCTGGGTCTGATTATTTGGTGATCGGTCGCCCAATCACTCAAGCTGCCGATCCCTTAGCGGCGCTCAAGGCTATTTACCAATCGCTACATGTTTGATGTAAAGGCATTATTGAAACAGAGATATTCTCTAGCAATGATGCCAGCAAAGTACACTTATCAACATCAAGCAATCACACAGAAATAAAGGATGACTATGTCTGATAATACAAGGTTTGATTACACGGCTAAAAATGTTGTCGTGGTGGGTGGTACCTCTGGCATTAATCTTCAAGTTGCGATTCAATTTGCAAAAGCCGGCGCCAATGTTACCGTTGCCAGTCGCAGTGTTGATAAGGTCAATGCCGCCGTTGAATTACTCAATCAAGCTAATCCAAATGCTATTCATTTAGGGGTGAGTTTTGATGTGCGCGACAACGATGCGTTAACCCTTGGGTTTGATAAAATTGCTTCCACTTATGGGCACATTGATGTGTTGATCAGTGGTGCTGCAGGTAATTTCCCTGCCAGTGCGGCAAAATTGTCTCCTAATGGTTTTAAATCGGTTATTGATATTGATTTAATTGGCAGTTTTCAAGTATTGAAACATGCTTATCCATTGTTATCTCGTCCAAATGGCAGCATTATTCAAATTTCTGCGCCACAAGCTTATATCGCCATGCCATTGCAAGTGCATGTTTGCGCCGCTAAAGCCGGTATTGATATGCTCACTCGCACATTAGCGTTAGAGTGGGGCGTTGAAGGCATTAGAATTAACTCTATTGTGCCAGGACCTATAGCCGATACTGAAGGCTTTAACCGTTTAGCCCCCACTGATGAGTTACAGCAACGGGTGGCAAATAGCGTGCCGTTGAAACGTAATGGCCAGGGTCAGGACATTGCTAACGCTGCCTTATTCCTCGCATCAGATATGGCATCATATATTACCGGTGTAGTATTACCCGTTGATGGCGGTTGGTCATTAGGTGGCGCCAGTATTGCAATGACCGAATTAGGTGACATTGCCGCGAAGCACGGTTTATAAAAATCGATAAATTAAAGGTATATAACATGGCCAATGCATTACAAGATCAATTGCTTAAAGCAGGTCTTGCCAGTAAACAAAAAGTGCGCGACGTTAAAACCCAAAAGCGTCGTGATAAAAAATCAAAGGTAGATGACGGCAGTTCAGCGCTCAAGCAACAGATTGCTGAGCAAAAATTAGCGCAAGCCAAAAAAGATAAAGCCTTAAATGAGCAGCGCTTTGCCGCAGCAACTGAAAAAGGACAAGTCCGTGGCTTAATCAGCGAGTTTGCTAAATTTGCCATTACCGTTTCTAGAGATGCAGAGCTGAAATTCAACTACACCCTAGAAAACAAAATTTATTCGGTTTACATCACCGACAAAATTCAAGCTGATTTATTAAATGGCACCTTAGGTATCATCCGTCATGAAGATAAAAGCTACATAGTGCCGCATAAGCTTGCTGAACGAGTGAAGTTACTTGTGCCGCAGTGGTGTGGTTATTTGTGGGATAAAGCGGCTAAAGATTCTGTGGCGCAGGTAAGCGGCGCTGATGATCCATATGCCGACTACGCAATTCCAGACGATTTAATGTGGTAATTATTAATCATTAACAAAAAACGCCTCTAAATAGAGGCGTTTTTTGTGTGGTGTTTACTATTCTGCATTAGCCTGCTTGGCCGTTAACGCTATGACTTGCTGACAATAAGCAAGGTGATGGCGGATAGTGTCTAAGTATTGTGATGCTTGATAATCAATTAGGTACCAATAACTGGCTTGGCTGTCTGGGTATTGATTATAAAACAACGACTCAGCCAAGATTAAGTCGCTTTGATTGGCGTAGGTTAACCATTGCACACTAGGTAAGTTACTTAATGCGGCGAGTAACGCATATTGCACCTCAAGATTATCTGGTGTATCCGAGCTGACTTGCAGGGCTAAGCGTTGCGCCACCTTAAATTGTGGGTCGGTATTGTCTGGACTTAATAGCTTATTTTGCCGGCGACGGACCGCATCACTCAGTAATACTTCAAATGGATTAATATCAACGGGTTCGTTATCCTGCGGCAATAGGGGAGATGCATCATCGAGAAATAACGCTGGCCACTGAATATTATAGCTGGTGAGCTGTAATCCTAAGGCGATACGACGTTCGCCTAACCAATTATGCACCATGCAGGGTAAATACTCATTCGCCGGCATGTCATCAGGTCTGGCTAAAGAGGGTAATAAAGACATCCGCTGTACATTGACCTGTTGTGCCATTAGGGACATTAATAAAATAGTCACCAGTCCTGATGATGGCCAACAGGTTAACTGCACCTCGAGAGTTTCGCCTACTTCGGTAAGCAGTGACACTAATTGATCGTTATCCGGGCTATTACTGACCACAAAAGCATAATGTGAGCCAGCATAAGGCCCATTACAAATATTAATCACTTTATCGGCTTCATGTTGAGTGCCATTAAAGATGAAAGTATGTCCAATTTGAGCGGGTTGCCAATCACCACTTGCATTACCAATAACTGTTACTTGCTGAAAGTATTCAGATAAAATCGGTGATGAGGCCTGCGAGTCATTGCGAGTATGCATAAAGTGTCACTTGCTATTATCTAATGCTAAGGTCTGTTTATTGTGGTGAACAATGTGCTTTAAACACACCATAGTTGTTAATCAAATAAGTTGCTCACCCAATCAGCGTTCGACCAATTGTAACTCATTGAAACCCTATTGGGTTGAGAAACCTAAACAATCAACATAAAGGCAAGTGAGAAGCCAACATTCGTCAAAATATGGTTAGATAATTGCTAAAAAGCTTTTCCTTTTGTGACGCTTTAGTATAAATTAAAACAACTGTTTTAATTATTCGTTTAAGAGACTCTTATGAACCCATACCAAGCACCGTTAAAGGACATGCAATTCTTGTTGGCACAGGTATTTGATGCAAAAGCAACATGGGAACAGCTTCCTGCGATGGCAGATGTTGTTGACCTTGATACTGCATTCGCCATTCTAGAGGAAGCCAATAAGATCAGCCGTGATCTGCTTCACCCTTTAAATCGCAACGGTGACGAGCAAGGTGTGGTTCATAAAGGTAACGACATTATTACCCCTGATGGTTTTAAAGAAGTGTATCAGCAGTTTTCTGATGGCGGTTGGGTGGGATTATGCGGCGAGGCGGATTTTGGTGGCATGGGTATGCCCAAAATGCTCGGTGTACTGGTAGATGAAATGGGCTATAGCGCATGTAACTCATTTACGCTTTACAGTTCACTGACCGCAGGTGCTGCCTTGTGTATTAATGCTCATGCCAACGACGAGTTAAAACAAACCTATTTACCTAATTTGTATACTGGCCAATGGGCTGGTGCCATGGACATGACCGAGCCTCATGCTGGTTCTGATCTACGTGGTATTCGCACTAAAGCAGAACCACTTGATGACGGCAGCTACGCCATTACGGGTAACAAGATTTTTATTACTGGCGGCGATCAAGATTTAACTGAAAACGTTATCCACTTAGTGTTAGCTAAACTACCCGGTTCAAAAGGTATTTCATTATTTTTAGTGCCTAAAATTCGCGTTAACAGCGACGGTAGCTTAGGCGAACCTAATGGTGTAACGGTAGGTTCTATTGAACACAAGATGGGGCTGAAAGCATCCGCGACGTGTGTGATGAACTACGATAATGCTAAAGGCTTTTTAATCGGTGAGCCGGATCGTGGTTTAGTGTGTATGTTTACCATGATGAACTATGAGCGTTTAGCCATTGGCTTACAAGGTTTAGGTAACGCGCAAGCGGCTTATCAAATGGCCAGTGAATATGCTAAAGATCGTTTACAAGGTATCGCTGCAGCGGGTTCTGCCACGGGTGCAACATCTGATCCGATTATTGTTCATGGCGACGTGCGTCGTATGCTATTAACGATTCGCGCAATGACCGAAGCGGGTAGAGCATTGTCGGTATATACCGGTAAGCAGCTAGATTTAGCAAAATATGCTAGTGGAGATGTACAAGTAAAGGCGGCCAGATATGTAGGTTTACTGACCCCAGTATCAAAAGCCTTTTTAACTGACCGCGGTTTAGATGCCACCATCATGGGCCAGCAAGTCTTTGGTGGTCATGGTTATATCCGTGAAACAGGTATTGAGCAGTTTGTGCGTGATACCCGTATTGCACAAATATACGAAGGCACCAACGGTATTCAGGCTATCGACTTTTTAGGCCGTAAAATTACCGGTGATGACGTTGCCACCTTGACTGAATTTGTCGCTGAAGTGAATGCGAGTCTTATTGAGTTAACTCAGGTAAATGGCGATCATAAAGCGATGGTAAGCCAAGTATTTGATGAGTTGCTAACAACCGCTAACTACATTAATGCTAACAAGAAAACTCAACCAGCATTAGTAAACTCTTGTGCGGTCGACTTTTTAGATGCCTTTGGTTACGCAGTATACGGTTACTTCTGGTTATTAATGGCCGATAAAGCATCAAGCCACGAAGATCAAAGCTTTGCGGCGCAAAAGCAATTTGTGGCAGATTTCTACATGGATAAGCTACTATCAAAATCTCAGTATCATTTATCACAAGTTAATCAAGGTGATAAATCGATTATGGCTATGCCAGCTGACATGTTCTAAGCCTAGTTACCGCTGAACTGAGTCGATAACTGAGTCCATTATGCGCTGCTGATAAATTGCAGCCACACAATAAGCCTTCCACTGGAAGGCTTTTTTATTGCAGCTATACACTCACTAACTTGAGTTCAGGTTAACTCGTGAAGGCAATCAGTTTGTTCTTGCTTAGCAATACAGAGCCTAAACTGGCGTTACCTATCGCTTAACCACGAGTCGCTTGATTACTTACTTCGCTTCCAATAGATAAAGGCCACAATAGCCACAAGTACGATGGCTGGAGTGAGTTGAGTGAAATGATGAAAAAGTCCTACCCCTCCATGTCCCTCATGTGCCATGGCAATAGATGGAATGGTGGCAAGAATAAAGGCAAGAGATAAATATTTCATGGTGGAGTCCTTCTGTTGGGTTTACTTTTGTTATCATCGTTTTGATTGAGTTAACGCGTCGTTCAATAATCTGTTAATTGTTATCTGTATCAATGCTAGGTATCGAGCACCAACTGCATCAGCATCATGTCTTCACCATCGATCACTAGAGTGTTATTGCCGCCACACTCAGGGCATATCACAGTGCGCTCATTGACTTCTGATTGCGTTTGGCAGTCGCGGCATTGCAACACTAACGGTTGAATATTCATTATCAATTTAGCGTTATGGCATACCGTTTCAAGCTTGAAGGTCTCAAATGCTTGGGATAATAAAGCGGGTTCGACGCCACTTAAAATACCAATCTTAAGCACCACTTGCTCTATGCCTGTGGCTTGATGCTCCAAAGCTAAGGCTTCGCACTGCTCCATTAACGCCATCACAATCGAGTATTCATGCATTAGCAAATCCTTGGCAGCAATTCACCTTGTGGTAAATCTAAGTAGCGAGTGCTGCCCCAAGGGGTTTGCAGCACCACTTTACCGGGATGCCCGTCAGTCACCTGGCCAATTATCGCCGCATGCTCACAATGACCATAACGCTGCATGACTTCAATTGCGCCTTCGGCTACATCCATTGGTAAGGCCATAATAAAGGTGCCTTCATTGGCTAAATCAAAAGGTTCAAAGCCAAATAATTCACATAAGCCTTTGACTTCATCACAAATAGGAATACTGGCTTCGTCAACGTTAATGCCAATTTGCGACGCTTTAGCCCATTCGTTTAATACAGCGGATAAGCCGCCCCGAGTGGCGTCGCGCATAGCATGAATGTTAATGTTGGCCACAAGTAACTGCTCAATAATAGGCCATAAAGTATCGCAATCACTGTGCAATTCAGACTCAAGCGTTAAGCCATCGCGAGCCATTAAAATGGCCGCGCCGTGGCAGCCAATATCCCGAGAGACAATAATCGCATCTCCGACTTGTAAGTTACGCGCTGAAATATCAGGACGTAAAATACGCCCTACGCCAGACGTGTTTATAAACAAGCCATCTGCACAGCCTTTAGGCACCACTTTAGTATCACCGCAGACAATTCGAGCGCCAGATTTACGTAACTCAGTCGCCATGCTGTTAACAATGGTTTTTAAGTCATCAAGAGGAAATCCCTCTTCAATAATAAAACTGCAGCTCAAATATTCAGGTTGCGCGGCCATCATAGCTAAATCATTTACTGTGCCAGCAATCGCCAACTTGCCGATATCGCCACCAGCAAAAAACAACGGTGAAACTGTGAATGAATCGGTAGTAAAGGCAATATGACCACACATGTTCAATGTGGCCGCATCTTCTTGCGCGGTCAAAATGGGATTATCAAAGGCTTTAAAAAACAGCTCATGGATCAATTGGTCCATCTCTTTACCGCCACCACCGTGGCTAAGCTGAATGGTTTTTTTAGTCGACATGACTCACTTCTCCATAGCGATAATAAGCATTACAGGCTCCTTCAGAGCTCACCATACAGCTGCCAAGCGGGCTTTGTGGCGTACAACCTCGGCCAAACACTTTACAGTCTTTAGGATTGGCCAAACCACGCAAAATATCGCCACACATGCAGGCTTTATGATCATCAATTTCCTCTGTGGGCAATATCTTGGCATAAATACGTTCAGCATCACGGTGATGATATTCAGGCCGCAGCGTCAGCGCAGAGTTAGCAATCGGCCCAAGTCCACGCCAACGGAAGCTGTCGCGAACCATAAAGTATTTGTCGACCAGTTGCTGTGCGGCAATATTGCCCTCGTAGCTCACTGAGCGGCTGTATTGGTTATCAAGTTCCGCTTTGCCTGCTACTTTTTGACGCACAATGCGCAAAATAGATTCCATAACATCCACAGGTTCAAAGCCAGACACCACAACCGGTGTCTTGTATTTATCCACGGTAGATTGATAAATTTGGGCGCCGCTAATTACACTCACGTGTGCTGGTCCAATAAAGGCATTGACTTGACAGCGGCTATCAGACATCACAGCATCAATGGCTGGTGGCACTAGCACATGGTTAATATGAAACAATAAATTGTCGATCTTTAGCGCTTCAGCTTGCGCTAATAATGCCGCTGTCATTGGCGTTGATGTTTCAAAACCAATGGCGAAAAAAATCACCGTTTTATCAGGATTATCACGGGCAATCGCTAGGGTATCTAGTGGATCGTATATTGGCCGAATATCACAGCCTTTTGAGCGAAATAGCGCCAAACTGCCCACAGAACCGGGAACTCTGATCATATCGCCTAAGGTGACTAATATGGTATCGGCCTGGGAGGCAAGGGCGGCAGCATGGTCAATGCGTTCTTTGGGCATAACGCAGACCGGACAACCAGGACCATGAATAAAGTGAATGTTGGCGGGTAATAATTGTAATAAGCCGTATTTCATAATGGTGTGTGTATGACCACCGCACACTTCCATGATGTTTATTTGCTCGTTGGTTTTAGCTGCTTGTTGCGCAATTAATTGCGCCAAATGACGAATCGTCAGTGGATCTCGAAATCCTTGATAAAAGTCATTGAGGGTCATCATTGCTCTGACTCCAATTGCATCGCGGTGACTATTTGACGATACAAATCGAGGCTTTCTTGAGCATCTTTATGGTCAATTTTATTCATCACAAAACCAATGTGAATCAAGACAAAGTCACCAATGGCGAGCGGATCACTGATTAAATGACAACTCACGCGACGTTTTACGCCAAGCGTATCAACTGTTACTGTTTCATCACTATGAATTTCAACAACTTTTGATGGGATTGATAAACACATAATTAATATTCCTGATGCTTATCAAACCAGCTCGCCAATGCTTTCATTGAATCAGAATTTTTCACTGATACAACTAATAATTCAACGTTGGGATTTAATTTACTTAACTGTGCTTTAGCCTCATCAATACTAAAATCAAAGTGAGGCAGCAGATCAGATTTAGTAATAACGACCAAATCGGCACGGCGAAACATCACTGGATACTTCTCAATTTTATCGTCACCTTCAGGCACTGATAACAACACAATATTTTTATGGGTGCCGACATCATAACTGGCTGGGCACACTAGATTGCCGACGTTCTCAACGAAACAAATCTCTACATCATCTAAATTAATGTGATGCAGTGCGCCGTGAACCATAAAAGCGTCGAGATGACAGGCTGAGCCGGTTTGAATTTGATAGGCATTGATGCCTTTGGCTATTAAGCGGTCGGCATCGCGTGAGGTTTCAAGGTCGCCTTCAATTACCGCATAACGAGCATCGAGATATTCATGTAAACACTCTAACAGACTGGTTTTACCGCTACCGGGACTGCTCATTAAGTTAAATGCGCTTACCTGATGAGCGGCAAAATGATCACGATTATGTTGTGCTTCTACGTCATTTTTATCCAATATCTTATGGATAACCGCTAACGTCTTTTTGTCGTTAAGCTGAGGATTACTATGAAGAGTATGGTCATGAGTCATTGAGCAACCGCAATCTTTACACATATGATGTTCCCTAACCTTATTGTTATGATTATCAATAAGTGTCGGTTAATTGGTTGCTGCATTCTTTGATGCACATCAGATTTTGTAATAAAGACTGTGAACAAAAGTGCTATTGAGTAAATTATGTGATCAATAGCGCAATTATTGGCAGTTAAGCATTATCTAACTCATGGTAATTAGATTGCAGCGGCAGGGTAAAAAACCTCTAGCATTTAATACTACGCCATGTGATGAATGGCATACCACAATTGTCCCAATGCAATACCACCGTCAATTAGCAGTTAAGCATTATCTAATTCATGGTAAGTCGATTGCAGAGGCAGGGTAAAAAATTTCTAGCATTTAATACTAAGCCATGTGATGAATGGCAAACCACAATTGTCCCAATGCAATACCACCGTCAATTAGCAATTAAGCATTATCTAATTCACGGTAAGTCGATTGCAGAGGCAGGGTAAAAAACCTCTAGCATTTAATACTAAGCCATGTGATGAATGGCGTACCACAATTGTCCCAATGCAATACCACCGTCATTGATAGGAATATGACCACTGGGTAAAAAGCGCCTGCCACCTTGATGACAATCATCAAGACATTGACTAAGTAAGAGTTTATTTTGAAATACACCACCACAAAATACCTGTGGTAGCTGCGGATACTGTTGAGCGACTTGGTTAACTTGCTGGCTAATGGCATGAATAAAATGCCAACATATTTGCTGTTTAATTGAAGTGCTTTGTGAGTGAGTGAGCAAATGATTGATTAACTGAGCGATAAAGTCACTGCTGTGCCATTGCACTGGCTCAATTGCTTTATCCGTCTGATTACCCGTGCAGCTTAACCTGTTGAGTGTTACCGGTAAGAGTGCCGGTAAGCCCTCAATACCGACATTGTTAAGATAGTCATTTGCAGCGGCTTCAATCATCATACCGGCTTGGCCTTCATATTGTGAGCTGCCAATAAAGTCTAATGCCACCGCCAGTGCATCAAATAAGCGTCCAACAGAGCGACATTCAATACAATGGCTATTGTTACGCCATAACTGATACAAATTCATTACCTTATGTCGGCCTAAATTTTGTATCGCAGCAATGGGAAGTGTGAGCACATGTTGCAGTGACATCTGCTCAAATAATAATGCCAGTAAAATTCTCACTGGCTGCTTAATCGCTTGTTCACCGCCAATAAGCTTAAAGGAACTAAAGTGTGCCAAAGTGGTAAAACCGTGTATATCAGCCAGCATCACTTCGCTGCCCCATAGTACGCTGTCATCGCCTAAGCCGGTTCCGTCAAAGCTAAATCCTACAACTTGATCAGTATGTTGATGCATTGCCATCACCGACAGTACATGGGCGAAATGATGTTGTACGCCAATACAATGAGATGGCGGCAGTTGATGCTCACATTGATAATTCAACGCCCATTGAGTCGGTGCATATTGTGGATGATTATCATGCACAATATGGCTTGGGCTAAAATCATATAGGCGACTGAACGTTGCTAAACTTTGGTTGAAATATTGCTGTGCTTCTAGATTGAATAAATCACCAATGTGCGGTGAAACAATCAGATTATCGTCAAAGCCAAATGCAACGGTGTTTTTCTGTTGCCCACCAACTGCTAATACGCTGTGTTGACTATTAGATAGCATGGGAGAGTGAAGGTTGACGGTCAGTGGCGCATAGCCACGGGCCAATCGAATCACTTGCACCTGCTCGTCGATCACTTGCACCACACTGTCATCACAGGCATTAATAATCGGCCTGTTATGGTAAAGTATCCCATCAATAACATGGGCTAGATGTTTTTCGATATCAGTCTTATTCGTGATAATCGGCTCGCCGCTGCGATTGGCACTGGTTGCCACAATGGGCTTGTTTAAACGCTGCATTAATAAATGGTGTAATGGGGTGTAGGGCAAAAAGATCCCAAGGCGATCAATACCTGGTGCTAGCAATGAGCTAAGTGCGATAGCGTTATTATGTTTACTTGCAGCATCATTGTTATCACTCTTTGCACGAGTATGACGTTTATTCATCAAGGTGATGGGTTTCTCAGGACTGGTTAATGCTTGCCATTCTGCTGGCGTACCACTAACGCACCGTTGAGCTTGAGCTAAGTTGGTTACCATAATCGCCAAAGGCTTTGCTGGGCGCTGTTTACGCTGGCGCAGTGCTGCCACAGCGTCATTATTAGTGGCATCGCAGACTAAATGGAATCCGCCTAAGCCTTTAATGGCCACAATGCCGCCACGGTTAATCATTTCAACGGCTTGCTCTAATGCGATTAGCATCGACGAGTCATAGAGAAATTCGGCGTTAGCATTGATGGTACTAAAGGTTAATTGTGGGCCACAGTGGGGACAACTCACTGGCTGAGCATGATAGCGTCGATTGAGTGGATCGGTATAAGCCGCGCGGCAGCGATCGCACATCACAAAATCCGCCATCGCAGTGTTGCATCTGTCATAGGGGAGTGAATCAATAATGCTATAACGCGGGCCGCAATTTGTGCAATTGGTAAACGGGTACTGATAGTGACGGTTATGAGGATCGTTAATGTCATCGAGACAATCTAGGCAAATACTCATGTCGGCTGAAATAGCGACGTTGGCATGTTCGCCG
Organism: Shewanella sp. 5S214; assembly: GCF_041439795.1. Taxonomy (NCBI): domain Bacteria; kingdom Pseudomonadati; phylum Pseudomonadota; class Gammaproteobacteria; order Alteromonadales; family Shewanellaceae; genus Shewanella; species Shewanella sp. 5S214. Next base: position 214,564 of record NZ_JBGOOV010000001.1, on the reverse strand, counting down.
TCTAGAATGTGGCTATCGATAATACTAAATCCGTCAAATTGACTTAATTGGCGGTGATTTATGACTTCAATGGCATCAATTCGCGCTAATGGCGGAGGTGATTGAGTCAAACTATCCATAAACTGCTCAATCAGTTGGTTACTGCCTTGCAAAATAATTGTCACCCCAAGATGATTATTGAGCACACTGCCCACTAAATTCAATTGGTGTGCCAGCCGAAACACAAAGGGACGAAATCCAACTCCTTGTACAATACCTTTAACAATAACGGTAACTTGTCGTAATGGCTTCATAAAAACTCAATCTCAAACGAGGATAAGCAAAAACTGAAATACCTAAAGATACCCTTTATCCGCGGCGTTGTTTGAGATATAGACCACCTATTGCGATATTAACGCCATCAAAATCCAATAACGGATTAACCACTAGGGGAAAGTTTTTACCAATGCGTATTTGCACTCGTTCAGTTAACACCGGATTGGCAAAGTCACTGCCAGCAATCACTAATTGTTTTATGCCAATATTTTGATCTAAATGCTCTATCCAATGACTTAAATAATCTGCAAACGAATCATGAAATGCAAAGGCTAATTTGGCTAAGTTAGTTTCACCCGCTAGCTTGAAACTCATTAATGTGCCTAACGTTTTACACCAATTGAGACCTCGATGCGCGGCTCCCTTGGTGAGCGGAAAGTCAATTCGTGGAGCGTTGTTACCCTGATGCGCCATTGCCAGGGCGATAAATTTATCGGCAAGTTCAGTGACAGTGACTCGCTGAGCGGTCTCAACCGAATAGCCGCCAATAATAAGCGTTGCAACCGCCATTAATTGTGACAATGCGCCATCATCTGCTTGAATGTGCAGATCCAACAGTTGGTTATACTCTGCAGGAAATAACTGCTTAAACTTATCCAACAGACTTTTTTGTGGCGACTCAGATAAGCGATGACAAATCTCATAACCAGATAAAGGCAGTTTGGGGATTTCAAAAAACAACTCAGGCTGATTTTGGCTATCTAGGGTGACGATTTGGCTGGCATTATGTTGGCTGAAATATAGTACCGCAGCATGTTTTACAAATTGCGCTTTACGAATTTTTTTGGTCAGGTCACAACGTAATAGTGCGGCATTTAATGCACATAAACTGGTCGTTATTGAGGTGCTGACATCACTTGAATCGTCAGTTATGACATTCTCTAACATTGTTGCTGGTGGCTCAGCAGGGCTGACTTGCCAGTCTATGCTGGTGTTTGTGGTGTGAGCACGAAACGCAAAATGACCATATTGATAGTTATTTTCATCATGTAAACAAGTGATAGTAGAGGGCAAGGGCATAGTGCCATTACTCAGGCTGGTAATGGGCAACCACTGATGATTAATCATCGCTAAACGCAATGGCGCTTTCAGTACGCCATCGTGGCTGGTTTGTTGATCGCTATTCTTGCTCACGTATAACCAATGAATGCCTTTTTGGCGCAGCACTTCGGTGAGGATCACCAACAAACGGTTTTCAGCGAATTGGATCTCATACAAGGGCGCCAATAAGCTGGGATGATCGCTACTTGCTCGAACGCAAATTAACGGTTTTTCAATACTCGATAAAGCCAACACTTGGCTGTCATTGACGATAAAATGGCTATTAAGTGAATTGGGGTTACAAATTAATATGTGTGGTCTTTGGTATTGATTCGCTTGGCGTGTTTCAGTCTGCGTTGGCGTTTTGGCTTGCTCATCTGTTAATGGGCTGGGTGGCGTTAACCACAAGGTTAACCCGAGAATAGGTAAGGGCAGTGATTTATGGCTAATTAAACGGTTGGCCATTAACACAATATCGGCCTGAGTTAACGATTTTTCATCGCGACTTAGCTTCTCATGCCCCATGCAGTGTTCACAGTGCAGGTTTATATTACCAAAAGAGGGCTGTTGATTATCGCCAAAAAGTGGTTGGCAATGTTGGCAAAAATACAAAGGTAACCCTGAAGATTTGGCTGACATCGCCAAAGGTTTTCGCTGGCCACTGTGCTGCTCAATACGTTCAATATGAGTGCTGAGTAACCAAACCGACAGTAAAAAATCACTGGCAATATCGTCTGCTAACGCTTCAAGTTGAGCTTGTGTGGCAAAGGCTTCAATAAAATAACGTGTGGTACTTGTTTGCGGGTCAGATTCTGCACCAATACTAATATTAAGTTCAGTCCGGTCCAGATATTGATTACACAAGTGCTCATATAATGGCACATGCCTCTGGCATACAAAGTCAAATCGAATGTTATGCATCGACATAGCAACCTCGCTTATAAGCGTCAGGAATCACCTGATCAATGGTTATATTATTCACAATTTCCAGGCTAAATCCTAAGCTGGCCAAATGGGATAATAGTGCGTGTTCCATCACAGGAATGGCGGCATGTAAATCTGGCGTCAATCCTAATGTCATTGGTTCAATTACCGTTGGGGTAACGCCGAGAACAAATGTGAGCGGTCTGTCACCGACAATGTCCATCATGTTGAGTGTTTGCAGCATTTCTACTTCGTGGGCACTGCCTTGCCAATCAATTTCAGCAGGGGCGTGGTCAAAATCAAAAAAATACACTTCGCCAGGCTTCACACCAACACTGTTAACCGTATCAACCACTATTAAATGGTCATAACGACTGATCATTGGAATTAGCCCTTGGGCGAGGGTGCCACCATCGACAATATCCATACTGTCAGTTAGATGGCTAATTTGATATTTGTCTTTGATATAATTGACAAAATGCACGCCGACTCCTTCGTCGGCGTACAATACATTGCCTATACCTAACAGCAATATTTTTTTCACTATTATTGATTCATCCTATTTACGCACTTTGTGATAGTCGTAACCAGATACAATGGAATCGACTGAATTATGTTTAAAGCGAATACCAGACCACACCGCCATATACACATGGATCACCACAAAAATAATGAAGGCCCATGTTAGGTAATGATGATAAGTTCGCAGTGGTGCTAATCCGCCACAAAGACCAGTTATCCATGCTGATACATCACCTAGCATTCCGCCAACACCTAAGTGATACACATTGGCGTAAAGCACTAAGCCAGTGATGCACATAATCAAGGCAACAAACGAAATGGCCACATAAGTCATAAACTGTAATGGTCCGTAAACCCCAGCTTTGTCTAAACTGCCCATCCAAAAATAGGATTTTATTTGCGTTATCCAGCTTTTTACACTCAACACATCTTTAAACGAACGTCGTTCGATGCTATTTCGACTAAAGAAAAACAAGTAAAAACGCACTAAGGTGATGCTGGTTAACAAAAATCCAAAAATGATATGCGCAAAGCGGATCCAACCTTGCACCAAGACATCTGTGCTAGCCGGTGCCACTAAAAATGGCCATGCGATATAAAATCCGCTGATCACTAATATTAAAATAGACAAGGCACGTAACCAGTGAAATATTCGAATCGCTGGAGTAAATATCAACTGCCGGTCGTGGGTTGCAATATGTTGCATACTTTTATCCCTCCTAATCCATTACCTCTGATTAAAACCCATTTGGATCAATTTTAAATTGACCTAGAGTCTGTTTCTTGTAATCCATCACGTGAACTGAACACGCCATACAAGGATCAAAGGAATGAATGATGCGAATGACTTCTAAAGGCTTAGTTGGGTCTTCAAGTTTCAAACCAATCAAGGATGCTTCATAAGGGCCCATTTTTCCATTAGCATCCACAGGGCCAGCATTCCAGGTAGTGGGGACCACTGCTTGGTAGTTTTCAACTTTAGCATTTTTAATGCGGATCCAATGACTTAACATACCGCGAGGTGCTTCAATCATCGCAAAGCCCTCATAAACGCGGTCTGGATCAATTTCAGGCTTCACATAAGTTGATTCATCTGACTGCATATTGACCAGTAAGGCATCAAAGGTTTGTAAACTCGCTTGACCGACTAATACCGTTTGCAGCATACGTGCAGCTGTTCTACCTAAGGTGGTAAATAGCGCCTCAAGAGGTAAGCCGGTACGGGCTAACAAGCCGTTTACCGCATCGACAACAACCTGATTTCCGCGGGCATAGTTAACCAGTAAACAGGCTAATGGACCTACTTCTAACGGCTCATCTTGATAGCGTGGTGATTTAACCCAAGAGTATTTACCGTCGCCATTAATGGTTGGCAATTTGCCGTAGACAGTATCGCGCTCAATAAAGCCAGTGTAATCAGGAATTGTGGTACCTACATATGGATGTTGCGGCCCATCAGCTTGATACCAAGCATGGGTGACGTCTTCCTTAATTAAGCTAGGGTCGATATCTGACACATTGGCTAAATCACCGTTTAAAATCACCCCTTGTTGGAATAAATACTCGCCATCGGAGGTAATAAAGTCTTCACCGCATAAGAAGCTGCTAACATTTACCCCGCCAAGTACACTGGGTTCAGAGCCAAATGCTTCTGCCGCCATCACAATATCGGCTTGATAAGCTCGCTCAATAAAATCTTGTACGATAGCGTGTTTTTGTTTCCATTCTTGTAAACGGGCAGGGCTTAACATGTCACGCACTGAGGTTACGCCGCCCACAACAATCGACTGTGGATGTGGCGATTTACCACCAAATATCGCTAACATTTCAGCGGCAACACGTTGCACTTCAAGGGCTTTTAAATAATGCGATAACGCAATGAGGTTTTGTTCAGGGCTAAAGCGATAAGTACTATTACCCCAATAAGCATTCGCGAATGGCCCGAGTTTTCCGGTTTCAACCAAGCCTTTTACGCGGGCTTGTACGGCTTTAAGTTCACCTTCACCAGCAGCAATGGGCGTATCAGAGTATTTCATCGCCACTTGTGCCGCCAGTGCCGGATCGGCGCTCAATGCCGATACCACATCCACCCAATCTAATCCGTGTAGATGATAAAAATGCACAATATGATCATGCATATATAATGACGACTGCATTAAGCTGCGTAAGTATTTTGCATTAAGAGGGATCTTAACTCCGAGGGCATTTTCAACCGCCTCAGTACCGCAACGATAGTGCGAATAAGTACATACGCCACAAATACGTTGCACAATTAAGCCCACATCCATTGGAGTTCGGCCTTTTAAAATCACCTCAATGCCGCGCCATAAGGTCGACGAAGACCAAGCTTTAGTAATGACATTATTGTCATCCACTTCAACTTCGACACGTAAATGGCCTTCGATGCGGGTGATAGGGTCGATAACGACACGTTTACTCATGATTATTCCTCCAAAGGCTTAGCAAATACGCTTGCTACTGCATGGGCGCCAATACCGACAACGGTTGCGCCTAAAATGACTGCACCTATGGTGTCAGCTGTAGCATCAACACCGTGTAACAGTTGGCGTCCGAGTGGTTTTTCAAAATCGGCCATGTCATCCCAGAAATTAGGCTCAGAGCACCCCATACATCCGTGACCGGCTAACACAGGCCAACTCGTGTGATGGTTAAAACGCTCCGTTGGGCAGTTGTTGTAGGTGTAAGGACCTTTACAACCGACTTTATAAAGGCAGTAACCAGCTTTTGCGCCTTCATCACCAAATTCTTCAACAAACTCGCCGGCATCAAAGCGACCACGACGTTCACAATTATCATGTACCCGTGCGCCATAGGCCCATTTAGGACGATTAAACATATCCAGGGCTGGCAACTTACCGAACATAATGAAATACATTATTGTGCCAACAATGTTCTTTTCACTCGGAGGGCAACCGCCTAAGTTAATCACCGGCTTATCGACCACTTCATAAACCCCTTTTGCCCCTGTCGGATTTGGCGCTGCGGCTTGCACACCACCAAAGGCGGCACAGGTGCCAACAGAGACAATTGCCGCAGCATTTTCAGCCACTTCTTTGACAATGTGCAGACCCGTATGGCCTTTACAGCCGACGGTTAAAAAGGTGCCATTGTTAGCCGTCGGCACAGCGCCTTCAACCGCAAGTAAATAGCGACCTTTGTAGGTTTCAAGGGCATTTTCTAAGTTTTCTTCTGCTTGCCAACCAGAGGCCGCCATCAGCGTCTCATGATATTCAAGTGAGATATGATCGAAAATTAACGTGTCAAGGTTGGGGGAGTCAGTGCGAATTAATGACTCGGAGCAACCAGTACATTCGGCTAGGTGTAACCAAATGAGTGGGACTCGGTCGGCTAATTCAGCTGCTTCAGCGACCAAGTTACTAAAGGGTAGGGGCAAGGCAAACATTGCAGAGACCGATGCGGTCCACTTAATGAAGTCTCGACGAGATATCCCAAGGTTAGCCATTTTTTCTTGTAATGAGACAGGCTGACGTTGGGCAAATTGGCGTAAATAATCAAGGCGATCTTGACCCTGTTTATAAAGGGCTGCATGTGTGTCCATGTTGATACCTTCTGCTTAAGTTAGCTCAGTTGCTAATAATGAGTTGCAATCTATCGGTATCAATTTTAGAACTCGGCTAAAAATCCTCTTTGATGTAAATCAACTTGTAAGAAATTTCCTTATCAAAAATAAGCTTGTAGCTTCTAATTTATGAGGTTGATCAAGTTAACAAAACTCAATTTGGACAAATTGTCTCAGATCATATTTTAGCTCAGGACGTGATCGCGCAGTGAACGACAGTGATTCAGTTGAGATTGTATGGCGTGACTGATTCATTTTGCTTATAGATCAAAATGAATCAGTGAGAATGAAAAACGTTTGCGACCATTATCAGCTAGATGGGGATAACGGGTGAAGCTTGATGCTTATTTTGAATAGCAATAAGCTGGTGTAAAATAACTGACTACTGCCAGAGTATACTGCCAGAGTATGATGTATTTAAGATTACCCATCAGTTTAGGCAAGCTCTGCTCATCGACTTATGTTCACCGCGCTAGACTTAAGTTAGCCCTGTGCTTTGAGCAAAATCAAGCAAGGCTATTGGCATAAGCTAACAGTATTATCGACGTCATCGAATGCGAGATCTAAATCAACCAGACTCTCACAGGCGGCATCAAGATGCCCTTGTAGATATTGATGCTTTATCCCATCAGCAATAAAATGAATCTTACTATGATGGTGTTCAAATAGTTGAATATATTGCGATTCAAATAACTGCCCTTGCTTTTCTCGACGGATCCAGTTGCCGCATTGACATGTCTGATCATCAAGAATGGGCCAAGGAATTCCTTCATCTGCAGAGGATAAAATCTTTTTGGCAAATTTCTCTCTCCACTGTGCAGTGATCAGTTTAAATATATCTAGGCTAGTTTGTTTGTTACTGTGATTTTGATTACCACCAATACGCCAACTTTTATTTGGAATATAGTTGCTTAGCCATGGTAAAAAATCTTTTGCAGGCATAGGTTTGGCTATTCCATAGCCTTGAGCTTGCTCACAGCCCATGAGTAACAGCAGTAGACCATGATTGGTTGTTTCAACGCCTTCGGCAATAACATTGCGGTCAAATGATTTCGTTAATGCAATGACTCCCTCAATAATGGAGTAGTCACTTGGGTCATCGAGTATGTCTCGCACAAAACTCTGATCTATCTTAATCGTATTCACCGGTAAACTTCTTAAATGAGTTAACGATGAATACCCGGTACCAAAATCATCCAGTGCAAAACTCACCCCCAGCCGGTTTTGGCATTCCTCAATAATATGATTAATGGTATTGATGTCGCCAAAAGCAGAACTTTCCAGTATCTCTAGTTGCAAATATTGAGCATTATTATTGGGATACTGGCTTAAACTATCTTCAAGATGAGCAACAAACGTTGGCGTACGCAGATGATTTGACGAAATATTAACGCTAATTTCAAGTTTAATACCTTGTTTTTGCCAATCATCAAGTTGTTGTAAAGCCTGATTGATAACCCACTCGCCGATGTCGATTTCTAATACGGTACCATCGATAAATGGTAAGAAATCTCCCGGTGAAGTGAGCCCTTTCTGTGGGTGGTTCCAACGTATTAAGGCTTCTACGCCAAATACATGTCCACTGACCATATTCACTTTCGGCTGATAGTAGAGCTGAAATTCATGGTTAGCAAATGCCTGTTGAATTTCTTCGAGGTGATGATTTTTTTGGATAATAAGCTGGTCAGAATCGGCACTGTATAATCGAGAACGATTTTTACCGGTTAATTTCGATTGGTACATAGCGTGATCAGCGTGACGCAATAAAGTATCGATATCACCATTATCAGCAGGATATAAGGTCAGCCCGCTAGAAACGGTAATACGATGTTGTATATCATCAATGATATAAGGTTCTGCTAACGCTTTATGGATACGGTCTATGGTTACTTCATATTGTGAAGCAGACTTAATATCATTGAGTAATATGGCAAATTCATCGCCGCCTTGCCGCGATACGGTATCTTCTTCTCTAATACAGGCACTAATGCGGTTTGCGACTTCAATTAATAAGCGATCTCCAACATCATGACCATAGTTATCATTTACGGGTTTAAAATCATCTAAATCTAGGAAACACACCGCAAGTTGATGTCCTGTGCGCATACTATGAGCAATGGATTGTTGAAAACGGTCTACAAATAACGCGCGATTAGGCAGTTTCGTCAGAACATCATAGTGAGCCATTAAATTCAGTTGGTCTTGTTGTAGCTTACTGTTGGTGATATCAGAAAACATCCCAACATAATGAGTCACTTCATTTTGGCTATTGGTCAATGATGAAATCGTGAGTAACTCTGCATAGAGTTGCCCTTGCTTTGTCCTGTTCCAAACTTCGCCTTGCCAGTATCCATTTTCTGAAACTGTGTGCCACATCAGTGCATAAAATTGCGGACTTTGTTTACCCGAACTCAATATGTTTGGTGTATTACCAATAATATCTCCTCGGCTATAACCGGTTATTTGGGTGAATGCTGGGTTAATATCAAGTATCTGTTGTTTGGCGTCGGTAATCATGATGCCTTCATGGGTATCACTAAACACTCTAGAGAATAATTGCAGTCTTTCTTGCGCTTTTTCTCGCTCCGCAAGTAACCTTGATTGTTTGATGGCACTGAAACTTGACGCAGAAATGATATCGGTGAGTTTGGTATAAAATCGCATTCCATGGGCGACCTCATCACGGGTAAAGCGCGGCACTTTATCGAGAGCGGCAAGGTACGCCTGTTCATCAAAGCCATATTGGTGTGCTTGTTGGCGAAATATCTCAACATCAGGGATTTTATCCTGATAAAAGAACTGACCAATAAACACATTGCCGAGATGCTTGCCACCAATAACAATAGGGGCAACCATTTCGTACATATTGTTTTTGCAGTTGTATTCCTTAAATGTATTGTGCTCCACATTGTGTGTGAGCACTGCATCACTCTCAATACAATTTTTTCGTGTTTGAGGATGGCAGCGATGAAATTGGGTACAGATATCTTGCCAACCTACGCTGACGAGAATATTTCCTTCGATATCAAGTACTGCGCCTAACATGCCGGTCAAATCATAAAAATCATCCATCAGAGATTGCAGCGCTTCAGCATCAATGATATCCGATAGCGATAAGGCACCAATGTCTGCATCGGGTTCTAATATTGCTTTGAGCTTGTTTTGGATAGTTGCTTCACTTTTGCGTAAGGTATCTTCAGCTTTTTTGCGCTCAGTAATATCTTGGATAAAACCGGCTATCTTTTGCACTTCACCTACGCTATTTGTGATCAATTGTCCTCGACATTCTATCCAGCGCTCTTCACCATCCTTGGGTCTAATGATCCGATATTCAACATGGTGTTCTCGGCCTGTCAAGAAGCATTCTTTAACTGATGCCATAAAAGTGTCCATGTCACTTTTATTCATCACGTTACAAAGGGTTTGCGGATCTGCTTTGGCGTTTTCAACCAGTCCAAATAACGCACACATTTGATCAGACCAAACGGCGGTTTTCTGGTCGGGCAGTAATTCCCAATAGCCAATTTTGGCATAAACTTGCGCTTCTTTTAGTCTGGTTTCACTTTGCTTAAGTTGTTCCAATGATTTCTTATAGTTAGTGACATCTCTGGCTACACCTAAAATACCGACTAAGTGACCATGATTGTCTTTCATCGGTGTTTTTATGGTTTCGACCTGTTCAACGTGACCGTCACTGGCAAATGTCAGCGATTCTTCATTGACGGTGGATTCACCGGCGTGGAGTGCTTTGGCATCATTGTGGCGAAAAAAAGTAGCAAGCTCATGGCTGACAAAATCAAAGTCGGTCTTACCGATGATTTCATGTTCCTTGGCGCCATACATTTCTTCAAATTTGGTGTTACAGGCTAAATAACTTCCTTGGGTATCTTTCAACCAAATCATATCAGGCACAGTGTTTAATAAAGCTTTTATCATTGCCTGACTCGATTCAAGCTCAGAAAATAATGTCCGCTCTTCGGTAATATCCCTGAACACAAGTACCACACCACTGATATCACCAGCAGGATTGCGCATTGGCGCAGCTGAGTCGGCAATGTGATATTCAGATCCATCTTTAGCGATAAGCTTAGTGTGATTATCTAGGCCGACGATTGAGCCAGTATCGAGGACTCTTTTTACCGGGTTATTGACCGATTCAAGTGTGTAAGCATCAACAATATTAAACACTTTTGTAAGCGGTTGTCCTAATGCCTGAAGAGATGTCCAGCCGGTAAGTTGAATTGCTACAGGGTTTATATAGGTCACCGTGCCATGGGTATCGGTAACTATTACTGCATCACCGATAGAGCTTAAGGTAATCCGCAGTCTTTCTTCTTGTTTAAATAACGTCAGCAGGTGTTTGTTTATTCTTGTGTTGTAACGCAACAACAAACTCACAATAACAATCCCTACCATCAAGATAAGAGCCGCAAGCAATAGTTGCATGAGTTTAAAGGTGTGTAGATCGTCATTGATAACTTGTTGCAGGGCGGTTTCCACATGATCAACCGCAAGGTTAAACGCGATAAAAGCTTGGTCAAATTGTTGGTCAATATCAGAACCAATAGCGGATGTGGATTGTGCATCCCAACGTTGTTGGGCCATGTGGCGAAATTTTTGCAGGTCGACTATGGTTTGGTCAATTTGCTGGCGTAAATCAGGATTATCAAGAGGCATGATGACGGTATCGCCATTCTTACCGCCCTCAAGCATGACATGTGCATACCATAGTGATTTATCAAAATGCGCCCATACAGTGTCAATATCGATGCTGCTATCACCACTAATCGCCTCTTCAAACCACAAGTGTCCTGTTGTCGCCTCAAGCTTAATTTTGATAGCGGCATCGATCAGCGGGGAGTAACGAAACGCGATATCACGACCGGAGTTGAAGGAGTAATAAACGATTGCCATGATGAGCAAGGTTAGGGGAACAGAAAAAAGTAGTATTCTACGAGAGCCAGCTTCCATAAGATGCATCCGTGTCTGACATAATAAAAGCATATAATTAGCTAATTTAACAACAATGTAACTTTATGTAAAATATCATTGATTGAGCTTAATACTAATTTAACTCCTTGTCGCTAAACAAGCACCCTATATATACGCCAACTGACAAAAATGCCTAGAGTAGAAAGATATTAGATTAATGCCCAAGCTTGTGATCATTAGCGATGTCATTAATGCGTTGATAACTATTTTGTAAATGTGACGTTTGCGACTCAACACAGTAGAGATATTTTTTCACGGATGATTTTCTGAAGGCTGAATACTTTCAAGTGACATCAACAATCAAAGCTGTCTAATCCTATTCTCAATGCTGAGTTATCTGCTCACTAACCTGAAATCGGGATGATAGATGAGGATATGATGATAAAGATCATCACCTTAGACGTTAACCAAAAACAAACTCATGATTGGTGTTACTCATAAGGCGAATGGACGCATTAATAGCGGGTCTATGACAGTTAATTCAACGCTATTCGCAACAAAAAGCACTGTTTGAGAGGTGTTTGTTATCCAATGTATAGGTTAATTACCTTGTTTTATGTTGGTATTCCCCATAAAGTACTGGGCTGAATAATATTGGTTCAGCATGATGAATACAAAATTGATATAGGTTGTAGGTTTGGTAGATAAAATAGCATTAGCAGTCGATTTTCTTCTCGAGCACAAATTATTGTTAACAGTGTTGATAATAATACTCATCTCAGTGATTAAACGCTTTATCATTTCAAGTATACGTGGCGATGTCGCATTTCTTTCTGATGTGCAACGCAAATGGATGTCGCGTACTAAAAATGGCACATTTATCTTAATATTGGTGGTGTTATTTGTACTTTGGCAGACCGAAGTCAGCAAATTTGCATTGTCAGTAACAGCCATCGCAATTGCTTTAGTCATCGCCTCAAAAGAGATTATTCTGTGTTTTACCGGCTCGATACAACGCGCGAGTTCACGCTCATTTGTGATTGGTGATTGGATTGAAGTGGGTAAGATATACGGTGAAGTAATAGAACATAACTTAATGGCCACAGTGATCCAAGAGATTGATCTGGACCAAGGCCAATACCATTACACAGGTAAAACCGCCACGCTGCCAAATAGTATGTTTTTTACCTATGCGGTTAAAAACCTTAATTTTATGAAACGTTACGTTTATCATAATATTACTATTACTCTGGTGCAGTTTGTTAACCTGTATCCGCTGTTTCCTGGGCTAACTCGTCAAATAGAACAGCACTGTGAAGATTTTATTGAAGTGGCCAAGCGCTACAATAGCGTGATAGAAAAACACGCAGGTGTCGATTTACCGGGCAGTGAACCACACATTCATATTACCAGCGGCATAAATGGTGAGCAGAATGTACATATCATGATTTTTTGCCCCACTGAACGCGCGATACATTTAGAGCAGCTCATAAGAGAAGACTTTATGATTGCTTTTCAAGAACACTTTGGCTAATCCAGTTAACGCTCTCTGGCGGTAATGATTCACACCGCAGAGCATGACGAGTCTCAGTGTCATACTGAGGCGAGTCATGCTACTTCATTAAGCTTTAATGCGGCTAACTCTTATGTAAGCTGTGTTATTCACGACCACATTAATATTACGCGTCAATCCGGGTTTTCGTCTGCTGTTACAGACCATTATCGGTTAGATGTTGCTATGCGCTTACACTAATACTTGGCGGGTATTGGCAATATAGTGATGGATCTGAGCTTCTACTTTTGAGTCAATCATCTTTTCAGGACCACGACCTTCAGGGCAAGGCATACGCGGTGTCGTGCCAAATACTCGGCATATCAAAGGGCGTTCCTCATACACTTCACAGCCATTAGGGCCTAAATATACGCAGTTCCACTCATTTAGCGCGGCTTCATGTTCTGCGGCCGTTTTGACTGGCAGACGCGACATTTCTTCAGACGAGGTCGTTACTGGGCCACAGCAATCGTGACAACCCGGCACACATTTAAATGAAGGAATACGCTCGCGGAGAAGATCGACTATCTCTATGTTACTGTTCATTAATGACTCATTGGTTTGCGATTACCCATCATTATAGTCTCATCGCCAATGAACTAAAAGCGGCAAGGTGTTTAAGTGGCTAGACTGGTAAATGTATCTGTTGTTGGTAGTCGAATCTTTGCTGATAACAGGTGAGGCAAAGCGCAGCCCGATTAACATAAACCGAGCGCGCCATAACGTTTAGTCAAAACTACTTTTTAGAAAATTTGATATAAATAAACAGTGACAGCAGAATCACTCCGCCACCGATAAGCTTTTGTACCTCAACCACTTCATTAAGAAAGCTAATAGACAAGATTAATGTCCAAATGGGTTCTAAAATCATGATCAATGAGGCCGTTTCTAATTTAACGTTAAACTGGCCAAGGGTTTGTAATAAGTAGCGCACGCTGGTGGCAATCACAGTGGACACTGCAAACCAAAAGAACAGCTGGCCATTGAGTTCAAAATGCTCAGGTGACACCAGCGCCATAATCACACTACCAGCAACCCCCACCATGAATAATTGAATGCAGATGGATGTTAATGGCTTTATATTGGTCAGAACTCGCTTGTTAAGTACAAAATGTAATGACAGTAAGGCCGACGACAATAAGAAAAACCATTGACTGTTATCCACCTCCCAGCCCGTTGTGATGGTTAATAACATAATACCAATGCAGGCTATAGGCAGCGTTATCCAAAACATGCGGTCGGGTCTAACTTTGAATAATAGCCAAGAAATAAATGGCGCAATAATCATTGCTAAACTCATGATAAACGCGCCTTCAGACAGGGTATCTGAAATGGTAATCGCATGTACCCATACTTCAATCGATGCCGCTAATACAAGGCCAACGCCACACAGCGCGGCAATTTGTTTGCCTCGCAGAGCCAAAATCTGCTGATAGCAAAATGGCAATAAAATCAGACTGGCGATTAAAAAGCGAGCTGCAATAAACACCTCACCAGGCATGTGTAAAATAACAAGTTTAGAGGCTATCCAGCCTACACCAGCAAGCATAGTGGCCAGTAATAAGAATAGTTTGCCGCGTAAAGCGTCTGTTTTCATCGATGATATTTCCAGCATAGGGGAGGGAAAGGGGCCAAGAGTTTGGCACCGCTCAATGATACAGGATTACGCAAAGACATAGGTAAATGTATTGGTTGAAATGGGCATAAAACGCTTATAAACGTCAGTCAAAACCTTAAGTTAGCCCGCTTAGCGGTGTAGTATCTTAGTGACTATCTCGATGACTATCTCGAGTCAGTAATCGCTAAAAAAAATCGGCCTAAGGATAATGATCTTAACCCCTTAAGCTGAGGTTTAAATACCTGCACCATCATGTAAACTTTGCTTGTGGGAATGTTTAGCTTTACTTTCATAGCGGGATATTTCATCAAAATCAACTTGCGGTAGGCACTCAAAGCCAGGTTTTGCAAACAAATAGCCCTGCATCAGGTCAATGCCAGAATCGCGCAACCAGAGCATTTCTTCGATGGTTTCTACGCCTTCAGCTAACGAGGTAATGTTAAGCTCAGCAAACAAGTTGACACAATTTTTAATAATAGCTTGTCGGGTACTATCCTGGTCGATATTACGAATAAGCTTCATATCAAATTTGATGATGTTGGTTTGAAAATCAGCCAATAATCCCAAACCGGCATAGCCAGAACCAAAATCGTCTAGTGCGGTGATAAATCCTGATTTCTTATAATACTCAACAATACCCTTAACAAATTCTGTATCGCTGATGTTCTCATTTTCAGTAAATTCAAACATGATTCTATTGGTTGGAAAACCATACTCTTTCGCGGCTTCTAAGGTGGTTCGAATACAGCGCTCAGGTTTATAAATGGCATTGGGAAGAAAGTTGATACTAAGCATGGAGTCTAGTTTGAGCTTAGCAGCCAGTGCGATGGCTTTCACTCGGCAAAGCTGGTCAAATAAATAACGATTATCATCATTGACTTGATCGATAACGGAAAAAGCAGATTCATTTTGTAAACCGCGAACTAATGCTTCATAGCCAAATATAGTATTGGTTTTACAGTTAATAATTGGCTGAAAAGCCATGGTGAAATCAAAATCAAGGCTGCTTTTATCAAAACATTTATTACAAGAAAATCTGTCATAAATTATCGGCTTTGTTTCCATTATCGCAACCTCACTAAATATAACGCCCGCTTAAGCTATGCAGTAACGCAACCTAGGTTTTGCTTGACGTCGTACTGATTAAAGTACAAATGCAGCAGGTTACAAATTAACTTAAAGTGTTCGTTGAATTAAGCCGCTAAGCGGCAAGAAGAAGATAAACACATCTTCATTGTGTCGTAGTCAATATTGTAACTATCGACTTAATTAATATTGTCTAACTATGCTTATTAATACCAAAGTATCATAATGATATTAATGATACAGTCATCAAAACAACTTCTTACCAACTTAAACCGGTAAGGCAAGCCAGCAGTAAATATCGCTGGATATTATTTTGTATTTAAGTGTAACCGGTTAAATTAGCCTCAATATCATGGTCAAAAAACATAATTCGCCCACTATTGTCGACCTAAAAACAGCCTCAAACTTATCCTAGACCATATTAAGCGGTAAATTGATTAATCGCACCCGCCCACAAAACCAATACCCTTGATAACACGCGTTCAATAATAAGCAAACATTAGGCAAAAAGTACGCTGAGTAGTCACACATTCAAGCTGCCACATATTAGAACGGCAGTTGCTCACCGTTAAAATTGTAAAACTCACCCGTGTTAGCAATCGATAACTGGTTAATCACCTTTATAATCCCCAATGCAGAATCGATAACTTTAACCCGTGCAGCGCTACCGCCCATGTCAGTTTGAACCCAGCCAGGATGAACCGATACCACAGCAACATTATCATCAACAAGTTCTTGAGATAAATTCACCGCGAGCATATTGGCAGCGGCTTTAGACATTCGGTAACCATACCAATCGACACCTTGTGGTTCTGTTAATGATCCTTTGGACGATGAGATAATAGCGATTTTACATAAACGTGTTTTATTCAATAGAGATAATAAGCAATGGATTAAAAATAATGGCCCGAGCGCATTCACTTTAAAGCACATTTCAGCATCAGCATAATCGATAGCATGAATACTGTGATTATCGCGATCCAAATAGCCCGCATTATTAATGATTAAATCAATACTAATATTTTGCTGGCAAAGATTATTGGCTAAACGGTGAATGGTATCTGGGCATGTGATATCCATTGATTCAATCAATAATTTATCAGCAAACTGCGCCTGTAACGACATTAGCTCAGTCGTTGTGGCATCATCGCGACAGGTCGCAATAACCCGACAGCCGTTAATAAGGTATTGCTCAGTTAAGGCCAAACCAATGCCTCTATTTGCACCTGTAATTAATACCACTTGGTTATTCATTTAACACCTCAAAATATATCCTTATACGCAGCACTGCTGATAAATATGCTATATAAGTTATTGATTAATATCATTCTACATTATAGCGGTTTGGACGTTGCAGCAATGCTTAATGTATTGAGCGCGGCGGCTATTTTATTCATAACCTTATCGCAGCCTGTAATGTTATGACGCTGCTTAAGGTACTGCGGATTGTTATACGACAGCCAAACCTTATTATCAGCGTCTTCACTGATCAATGCCTTCTGGGGCAAGTCAATTGCCGCCAGTTGGTTACACTGGATTAATTGAGTGCCAATGTTCGGGTTGCCAAACACAATCACTTCAGTTGGTCTTAGCGTTAAATTAACCCCCGCCGCATTTTTCTGATGATCTATTCTGGCAAAAACCGTAAACCCTTTATCTTTTATGATCGACTCAAACCTATCAGCGGTTTCTTTGGCCGAGTAATGGCTTTCAACAGTAATAAGGCTTTCTAGCGCCAGGGCATGAGTTGAGGCTATCAAGGTGACAAGGGCTAAGGAAATATTTTTAATCATAAAGTTACCTATTAGTTATGTTGAACACTCGCGATATGGCGGCCTAAACTCGGACAAACAAACAGGTTAACAACATGGTGAGAAGTACTTATCTCAGCCTTTGTTCTTCGCGAGCGATATTAATATGAGCTAAGTTTAGGTTAAGTAACCGAGCTATTTATCAGCGCGGCGCTAATTTTACTGCGGTACCAAAAGCCATTATTTCCGACGACCCATCCATAATGGCGCTTGTTGTAAAGCGGATACCCACAATCGCATCGGCATCTTTTTCAGCTGCACTGGCAACTAAGCGCTCAATGGCGACATCTCTGGCATCACTTAACATTTCGGTGTAACCGCGGATTTCGCCGCCGACAATGCTTTTTAAACCAGCCATAATATCTCGGCCAATATGTTTAGATTGAACAACATTACCCGTTACAATGCCGACAATCTCGATAATATCCCGACCAGGAATGGTTTCTGTTGTGGTATAAATCATAAATCCTCCATAAACAATTGCGCTTAAACCACTGTACTGTGAACAGGGTTAAATAGACATTCAATGAGCGATACTTAAAAGGGCCCCCAAATACACCGGCTTACTCTTCAGGCGCATATCGTCATAAACAGTCGTAACGTATACGATCCATTAAGTGCTGGTGGCCGTACTAAGCCACTTAATCGGTTCTTAATGGGCCACATAATAGAAGAGTAAAATAAACTCGGTGATTATGGAGCGCATTTAATTTAATCTGTTTAGCCTTATTTTGATTAAATAAGCATTTAAATGAATAAAGGTTAAAAATTTACCGAGGGTAATACTTTTATTTTTGCATAAAGCTGAATAAAAATGCTTTTAACATACTGGTGGATGAGGTTGCGCCAAGGAGACTTTTACCACCATTAGCCTTTTTATTGCACGGTTGATGGCGTTAAACATGGCATAATTATCCACTGAGTTCAGCATTCGTTTTTTGTAAACGTGTTTATAATCGCTTTCGTGTAATAGAGGTTTGTTTGGCTTCACATCATTCATTATTAAATCATCAGCGTCATTTTGAGCGCATTGGTCCCGATTATCGCAATGGTGATTCGGTGAGCTTTTTAGATATCAAGCATACTTTTGGTTTACAGCACATAAGAGTGGGCAAATGGGTTAATCGCGAGGAGTCGGCATTAGCGGCTAACTTGATATTTGATTCATTAGCCGATCTGGCCAATATACTCTGCGTACCACCAGAGCTAATTGGCCTGCGCGGCAGTTTACGGTTTGCCTTTGGCCATGGCGGCCAAAAGGGCGTGCAGGCACACTATTCACCAGCATATCGAGAACTGGCATTAGCCAAAAATGCCGGCGCAGGGTCGTTAGCTCATGAGTTTTGGCATGCGTTCGATCATTATATAGCCGACAAAATGTTTGTTGATGACACTCTACTGAGCCAAGATGGGTACATGAGTCCGGCTAACCGGTATGCATGTGCTACCGACCACTGGCTTGCAGACAAACCATTAGTTGCTCATCCACTGAACCAACAATTATCTAAGCTATTTGAAATCACTTTTTTAAACAGCAATGGCCAAGAGCCACACGAGTATGTGAGACGGTCAATCGCGTTAGATAAACTGCAAGCTTGTCATTACTTTGCTAAACCAACCGAAATGATGGCGCGCGCATTCGAAGCCAGTATTGAAATGTACTCACAGGCTAATGCCGAAATATCTAATCCATATCTCGTTAACAGCACGATTAACTCACCATTGGCCAAACATGGTGCTTACCCAGATACCCAACACCGCCGTGAAATCTATCAAGCACTATTGGCCTATTTCGAACCCTTAGGGATAGCGTTTGATAAACACAATCGGGACAGTCAGCCAGCGCTTAATGTATAGCCTGCGATAGATAAAAAGACTTGAACCATAATGATTGAACGAATCAACATGCTTTTGAGATCTGACGGTCTATCTGTTAGATATAAAAAAGACCTAGCGTTTAAGGTAGGCCTTGGTATTTGATTGCTAAAGCTATCCAAGCCAATCGGGCTGTGGCATAACCAATAGCGGTTAGCTAATGCCTTAACGCTTTTTGTACACAACTCCATCTTTCATAACAAAAGTGACGTTTTCCATCAAGCTAATGTTATCTAGCGGATTGCCATCAACAGCAATAATGTCAGCCAAGAATCCGGCTTTAATTTGACCTAAGTTGTCTTGTTTTATCAAGGCGGCACTATTTATGGTTGCAGCCTGAAGCGCTTGAACTGGCGTCATACCAAAGGTCACCATGCGTGAGAATTGCTTACCATTGTCTCCATGGGGATAAATCGCCGCATCTGAACCAAACACCATCTTAGCGCCTGCCTTAACGGCTTTTCTAAAGCTGTCACGCTGGGCTTGCGACACTTGCTTTTCTTTATTGATATTGGCTTCTGGTACGCCGTTAGCAGCACCATAGGCGAGGGTGTATTCGGTGTTATAAATATCGCAAGACAAGTAAGTGCCTGCTTTTATTGCCATATTAATGGCTTCATCATCCATAAAACTACAATGCTCAATACTATCGATACCCGCGCGTATCGCATCTTTAATGCCACTAGTGCCATGTGCATGGGCGGCGATAACAAGGCCGCGCATATGCGCTTCATCTGCGGCAGATTTAAGTTCTTCGTAAGTCATTTGTTGCGCACCTACTTGAGTACCTTTAGAAAAAACTCCGCCAGTGGCACAGACTTTAATCGCATTGGCACCGTATTTTATGTTTTCACGTACTTTGGTGCGCACTTCTAAAGGACCGTCGGCAACACCTTGAGCTTTAGCATGGGCTTCTGGAGCAGGAAAGTTATCATCGCAATGTCCGCCGGTGATACCAATCGCGTGGCCTACGGCCCAAATACGTGGACCCGGAATATCGCCAGCATCTATTCCATCTCGGGTGGCAATGACTGAATAGCCAGATGCACCTAAGTCTCGTACTGTGGTAAAGCCTGCGAGCAAGGTTTTCTGAGCATTTTTAACC
The DNA here is from genome assembly GCF_041439795.1 of Shewanella sp. 5S214. Lineage (NCBI taxonomy): Bacteria > Pseudomonadati > Pseudomonadota > Gammaproteobacteria > Alteromonadales > Shewanellaceae > Shewanella > Shewanella sp. 5S214. The sequence goes on along the minus strand of NZ_JBGOOV010000001.1, from coordinate 194,182 downwards.
GCTTTAACAGTTTGCCTTGGTACTGAATAATTCATCGACTCTAAAAAATTATCTTCAGCATCGCCAGATAAATGCACATGCATATCCATCACTCCTGGCACCAGCGTTTTACCTTTAAGATCAATCAAGGTGTAATCGGCTTTATTCGTAATGTTTGCCGCGGTGGTAACCTTAACGATGTGATTGTTAGAGATAATTATCGCTGCATTATCAACGCTTTTTCCTTTAGCTACATCGATATAGGCATCGGCCAAAATCAAGGTGTCTTGGGCAAACGCTGGAGTGATAAAAGTGGTACCTAAAATTAGGCTAAGGGCGAATGAAATTGCATTAATCTTATTGTTTTTTAAAGGCATAGTTATTTTTAAAATCCTGTGTTGTTATTGTTATGCATTTCATTATTAATTGAACCAATAAGTGGCAGAACTGAGGTTAGCGGTGCAAAAAATCAATGATGAGGGCTAAATTATATTAACCACTTGTTAAATTTAATCGTAGTTATTTTATGTATCAATTTGTATTAGCTGATAGTTATCGGGTGAGCGGTTTTAGCATAATGAAGCGAGTGTTAATGCTGAGATATAACCCATAAAAAAGCCACTCGAGAGTGGCTTGATAAAGAGTGATTTATTACTAAAAATCGATTATTTACACCAAATCAGACTTATCCAGAACCTGCTTTAATCTCGCAAAGGTCTGCATTGAGTCATTTACTAGTATTGGTAAGTACGCTGGATTATGGGCATTAAGTTAATACTGACCATTAGTGAGTTTACTAAAGGTCGAATATAGCCTCAGGGTATCACTATCACCGTCAATACCTATTTTGAAATGATTGCAAGCAATTCTAAGAGTGAAATAAAATTAATTGAATGACATATCTTTAATCTCCACAGGGCTTAAAGATATGTCATTACTATCAAAAGATGCTTCACCTTAAGGTAAAAGGTCGATATAAATTTATGACATGATTCTAACCGCTAAATGAAATGCCTTTGATAAATTAAAACTAAGGCATAAAAAATAATTTATTGACATCTTTTTTAGTTTCAAATTTCAAATCATTCTTTAAATAATATCCACTATAGATTTGGCTGAACGTAACGTTTTAACCCCATGTTGAACATGAGTGGCCCAAGCCTTTTCAAGCTCTTTACTGTCTAATGACGGATAGAGCATCTTTAAAGTACAATCAATGGCGAGTGTCAAATCGCCTAACCATGTGACTTTATCTAAAACAAGTGAACCATCTAACTTGATCGATGGATCATGGTAGCGGTAGCCACTTTCAACAGATTTGAAAAAAGCCAATCTAGATGCAACATTCGGAGTTACTTTCGCTTTAAGTTTAAGACGACGTAATAGCTCTTCAGTTTCTTTTGTCAATTTTAGGCCGCGAGTTGGTAACATTAAATAACTTCCTTAAAATTAGTATCTTTCCAGAAATATCCATTCTCGATTGACGAAGATTGAGTTACAGTATTAAAAATAATTTGGTAGCTATGATGGATACTGCTTTCAAGAGCATCAAAAAATCCAGCATCCACTTCTGTATCTGTTGAAAGAATTATGACCTGTTCTGAAGCCTCTGGAAAATAATGGCTAATTAATTTATTTCTATGTTTTGAATCTAAACGACCAAGAGGTGTATCTATAACAACCGGTAGTTTTTTACCTGCGACTTTTCCTAATGCATCTAGCATCGCTATCGCATAAATTTGCTTTTCGCCCGCAGATATAGCTTTCCTATCAACAAGTCGTTTATTGCTGTCATATAAAGAAACATCAAAACTATTACGGTCTATTTTTGCATGAATATCTAAATCATTCTTTCTGGCTAGCTTATGGTATGAAGTATTAAACTCAGATTCTAGTTGCGATAGACGAGTTTGACTCAATTGTTCACGTAATTGTTCTAATAACTCGATTACTGAGAGTGCGCGAGATGCTGAATCATTATCACCAAACGCACGTTTCATATCAGTATGCAATTTCAACAAACGTTGGGCTACTTGTTGCGCTTTACTGAATTTATCTTTTGCATCGATAAGAGTATCGGTGTAATTCTTAACCGCTTCTTTTTTTGTTTTTTCAAATTCACGTAGTTCATCAAAAGCAATCTTAAGCTGCTCTTTTTCAGGTGCTCTTTCAATATTTACGGCTGCGTTATCAATTGCATTTTCAAGTGATGAAATAATTAACTTTTGCTTTGTGACCCTTTGATATGAGTGCTTGCAAGTCTCTTCGATTTGAGCGTGTAGCAAACCACTTTGCTGAACAGACAAACCAAATTCAACCTCAGGTAAGGCCATATTACCCATGAATGCAGTAATCTCAGTTTGAAGTAAACAGATTGTATCGCTGCTTTGTAAATGTGACTTGCACAAAGCGGCTTCTAATTGTGGCAAGAATTGATCAAATTGAGTGGAAAAGTTCTGTCTTAGGCGATAATCAGACTCTTTCTTTAAATATTCAGTGAGCAAGCTAAGCGTGTTAGGTGCAAGACTCAATGGATAACAGCCATCGAGTTCCTTTAGTACTAAGGCTTCAGCATCATGCTTTGTGCTAATAAGGGTATCGACTTCTTTCTTTGTTTCTTCTCGATCGTTTGCCCAAGCACCACCACCAGTTAATAATTTCTGTTCAGCTATTTTAACTGAATGGCTAAGTTCGATTATCACGTTATAGTGATTATCAGCATTATTACGCAACTTTCTTGCTTGTTGTAAATATTCGTATTTTTCAAACTCTAATCTTTCGAATTCCGCCTGTAGCTGAGTTGTCGCTGATGAGATCCCAACTTTTTTAAGATATATTCTTAAGTCTTCCTGCAAGCGTTGAACTGTATTAAGACCGAGTAATTTGTTAACGGCATCTTTTAATGCAAAGCCATTATTGTCTTCTGCCAAATCAGCAATTTTTTCCCCATCGAAAAAAACAAAATTGGCAACACCTGGGGGAACAAGTTCGAATAAAAATGCCTGAGCTTGTTCATAGTTAAGCTCATCCCGAATGAGTCCATTCTCTCTAACAATTAGCGCATCAGCCTCACCTGAATTCCAAGTTCTCGATACGCTATATTCTACCGCTTTGCCTTCACGTACATAATCAAACGTAATTTCTACTTTTGCTTTTAAGGTATCGCTAACCAACGAAGACTGGTGAATTAAGCTTGAAAGGTGTTCAATATAGGTTTTGTGGCTTGTAACATGATCAAATGCCATACGTCCTAAAAGGACATAACGAATAGCCGTTAAAATGGACGTTTTCCCAGCACCATTAAGGCCACCAAAAATAACAATAGGCGAACCTATCGTTGTTTTTAAATTAACCTCATGGTGACCAGAAAAGACTCGAAAATTTTCTAAAATTAGGTTTTTAATTATCATGGTATTAAAATTCTTTATTTAGCATTGCTGTTATACCATCGAGCTCTGCGCCGATGTCGATAAGATCTTGAGTAAGCGCAAAATGAATTGCTTTCTCACTCTCTCTCTTACTCTTGGCTTTTTCTACTGAGCCCCAGTCTTGAGCAAGGATTTTATCGATCCGTTGATATAAGCCTTGGCGTTTACCTAAACCACTCAAACTCACTTCTAGTTCTATTAACTTTCTCACTAAATCTGGTGAAGTATCATGTTGCTCAGCAAGACGATTGATAATGTTTGCTTCAAGTTCACCAAAATTACTAACATCGTCTTTAGGGAACGTGATCTTATTTTCGCCATAAACAGATGCATAAATAGTAGGGAGTTCGTCGGCCCAGTCTGGAGTTAAGGGGTCATTTCGCCACTGATAACGTATTTCATGAAGTTCATCTTCTGTTATAAGGCTTACTTCATGGCCAGCTAAATTAAGATCTTTTTCCATATTTAGTAGATGTGCTAGCCACTCTTTTCTTAAATGAAGAAAGTAGGGACCTTGAATAAATTCGACATTTTTCTCTTCTTGTAAGCCGTGCTTAACACTTACTTTTCCGTCTCTACGTCTATCTTGACGGTATAGTTTTTTTACACTCGGCTCTGTTGTTGAGTGTAAGAAGTTACGGAACTTTGCCAATGGTTCTAACCAAGTTTCACCATTAGCAATCAACCCATCTATCGCTTTATCTTTAGTAACGACAGTACATGTCCAACAACCAAAACGAGATTTACCACAGCCTGGTGAGCTTGCTGTCTCAACTAACGGGCATTCACCACTTGTTGAATTAGTACTGTCATACAGCTCAACTAAACCGATGTTACTTGTGCCCCAAGGGCTTTCCCATGGTTCCATATCTTCGTATTGGCCAGGTGCGATCCGCTGCCCCAAAATATGCCACACTTCATTCACACTCCAATCTTTAATGGGCGCATAACGGCGATAAGTTGGGTCGGTATCGTCAAAGTAACTTTCACCAGAGTGATATTTATCTAATATAGCTTGGCGGTTTGCGCTTTCAGCTGAACGGGAACCTATCATAACAATGGGGCTTTCATTGTCTGTAAACTGGGTCTCAGCAAAATGCTTGAATGGATTTAACTTAATTTTTTCTGTACACCATCGATTCAAACGTAAATTAGGGGCAGGATAACCACGACCTAATAAACGCGACCAAAATGTATCTTGTGTCTTAGGCGTGATAATTTTAGTTTCAATTGGTAGCCCAAGTAAGTTAGCTGTTCTTTGAACTGCTTTAATTGTTCTGAGTGTTTTCTTCAAATAAATGGGCACTTCAGCAAGCGTATCGCAAAACACCACATACACTTTGTATTTACGTTGCTCTGGCGATAAACCTAATAATGCAAAAAACATGAGTGTCAAAATAGCAGTAGAGTCTTTACCACCACTAAATGCAACAACCCATGGTTGGCTCTCTTCTAAATATAAATATTGTAATTCAGCTATCTGCTCGCTAAGTTTACGACCTGCATATGTTTGGTCATTAATAAAATCCAGATAGGCGTATAGATCTTCATATTGATATAACGGGTGCATATTATTGTTTAAAGTCATCTTCAAGTTGCTGCTCTTGGGTGGTCAATGTGATAGAAAGGGCCTTTCGAAGTAAATTCGCGGTTAGCTTTATACTCGTAGTGGTTTTGGATAAACGCCCATGATGCATAGCTCTATTGTCCCATATAGGATTAGCTTTACGCCAATCAATATCATGTATTTTTACTATTCTTTGTTGCCAATCTTTAGGGCATTGTTGAATAAGAGAATGTCCAAGCATACCAAGTGCTTGCAAACCAACTCCGTGGGCATTGATGAATTCTTGCCTTAACTGACTTGGTGATATTTCTTTTGCTTGAACCATCTGCCATTCAGCAATATGCACATTAACAAGTGTCCAAAACTCACTAGCGAGATCAAGGTCTTGATCTGAGAATGAGGCTTTTGATCCTTTATTTAGTAATATTTGAGTTGCTTGTTTAATACTACTTAAAGTAAATAATTTATTACTTTTCAGTGCAACCGATGACTTTTCCATTTCTGTATAACCTACAAAGGGTGCAACATTCAGAGCAAGATGTCGGGCAACAGCCGCAGAGGAATCTCTAAAATCATATAATGAACTAAGTGAAGGGCTGGGTCTTACGGCATGCTTATTTAAATCGGCGAACATTTGTTGGCTGCGTTTAAGGCCCTCATCGACAAAAAATAACACTGCAATATTATCTTGGCCTAGCTCTGGTTTTTCTTTTATCGCTTCTTCAATTGCAGCACGTCTATGTTGGCCATCATTGATTAAAATTCTTGCTTCCATTGGGACATGCAGAGTGCCTAAATCACTACCTTGTGAAGATGGAATGAAGGTGACATTTTTTTCTACTGACGCTGTTAATGCTGAAAAAACATATCCCTTGGGGTTATCAACCAAATAGCGCGTAATCTCTGGGATACGGACTTTATTAATTGAGCGCTGTGCCCGCAATTCAGCGGGGACTTCCTCTTCATCAAACATGAAGATCTTCGGGATGATACGCAGTGGGCAGGTCGCAATGTAAAAAGGACGATCCGCTTGCTGCCCCCTAACGGCAGGAAATGAATAAAAAAAGTTGCTGTCGACTTGGCTCATAATTACTACTTAACACGTTATCATCAAAAAGGTACGTAATTATATACATACCTCAGTGTAATTCAACGTTAAAAGCTGTATTTTGGGTATAAGTTTTAATGTAAACCTGATCAAGTATTCAAATTTTATAAGTTATTGTTTTACGGTGATTAAAGATGTGATTTAATAATGAAAATTAATGACAGGGACGAGTTGTTATGACTACCCAAAACCATAAAAATGAAAAGATCATCATAAATCTGTCTAATCCTACAGATGTCTTAAATCTAAAGAAAGATCAAATTTTCCAACAAGAAGCACGAGAAGGCATTTTCAGCAAAATTTATGAGCAGGTCGTTTCATTAAGGTCCGATAAGTCGAAAAGTAGAGAGGAATCTCAAAAACCAAACGAAGATGATATATTTTATAGTCGACACCATAACGCGATAACAATTTGTGGTTCCCGTGGTAGTGGTAAATCTACTTTAATTAGACATATTCTTAGCAGTATTGATGAAGCAAGCCGTGATGCAAGTTTTTTATCTCCTGAAGATAAATTAAAAATTCCTGATGATGTAGCTGTTCTAAAAGTAATTGACCCCACTCTTATCTCTTCTAAAGAACACGTTCTTATCATCTTGATTTCTCAGATTCGCGATAAAGTAGATAAGATAAAAAGTTCAATATCAGAAGTAATTTATAGAGAGTATGAAGAAGCCTTAAAAGATTTAGCTGGTGGGTTATGTCAGATTGATGGGATTGGCTCTTCTAATTATGGCGATGAATGGGAAGATAAAAGTTATATTTTAGAAACTGGGCTTAATAAAGCTAGAGAAGGACGGAATCTAGAAATAAATTTAAATATTTTTATCGATAAAGCACTTGAAGCTATTAAAAAAACCGCATTTTTGATCACGTTTGATGATATAGATACTCAATTTGACCGTGGTTGGCCAGTTCTTGAAACTGTTAGGAAAAATTTAACTTCTAAAAAATTGATTATTCTAATTTCAGGCGATATTGAGTTATATACAACTTTAGTTCGAGCTGCTCAATTTGACTCTTTAGGTAAGAATGTCCTCGAATATGATAGAGCCTCGAGCCAATTTCATAAGCGAAGCAGTATGTCTAGCTATAACGAAGATCCAGTTCTGCGAAAAGTCTCTGAGCTTGAAGAGCAATATTTAATGAAAGTATTAAAGCCAGAAAACCGAGTTCACATGCATACTTTGGAACAAAGGAGAGTAAAGAATAATCAAACATTCAGTTCTATAGGTGTCATAAATAATAAATATTTAGAGTCCGCTGAAAATAATTTAAGCGAATACATGGGTAAAGTTCTAGAGATAGGTTTTGGAATAAGCCGTAAAAGTGAACAAAAAACCTTTATTTCTTCGATTCTTAATAGTCCTGCTCGTACTTTGATGCAAGCAATGTCAGCGACTAAGTTTCTGGTTGAAATTGACAGTAATAATGAGTTTGTGACAGTTAACTCACAAGATGCATTAAATGACTTTGCCACCCGATTTTCAGATATATACACATCATCCATGAATGAATTGAACATTAAATCTACAGATTTACAAATGTCTCAGTTTTCGATGAGTAAGCTAGCAGATCTATTTTGGAATTGGGGGATTAAACAGAATTCATGGAAAAACTTTTCTAGATTGAAGCCAAATTCACCAGATGAAAATTATAATAATCGAGTTTTGACTTTTACCCCATTGATTCAGAGTCAAATACAATTCAATATTGGTAACGCATTAGAGTGGATGATACTAATAGCTCAAGTTAAAAATATAGCGATTGATATTAATATGAATGACTCATCAATTAGTATCGAACGTATTTTAAAGTTTGTAGCTTTAGGTCAAGATTTTATTGATGTTAACGATACCAATAATAAGTTAATGATAGCTGCCATCAAACAAAATAAAACATCTCCTCAAGCTTATGGATTATATAGAGTTCCATTTAATGATGTGGTTAGTCTTAAAATAGAAACTGTTTTGTCAAAGTTTTATATTAGCTCTTTTATAAAACCCCAAAAAGAAATAGAGAGTTATACGGTATCTGAAAAAACAGTATACCGTAAAGAACTGACTAAGTTGTTTAACCTGAACGTTAATTCTAAAAGCAATCTTGATTCAGCAACACCTATACAATCTAATGAATACCTAGGGGAATGGTGGAAGCAGGTTGGTGAAGCCTGTAATGAAAATAATATCACGTATAATAATGGGTTAATATATAACCGTGTAAATACAATATCTTCTTCCTTTGGAAGTTTAGGTAAATTAGTTGAGTTAGCACTCATTAAAGTTGAAGGATATAGAAAAAGTGAATTGACTGGCTTCATGTCATTCACTGCTTTATTTTCAAATCTGATTATGTTGCTTCAAAGCGACATCGAAAATATTGAAGATTTAAAAAAAGTTTTAGGTGAATTAGAAAATAGCCCGAAAACAATGACACCTGACTGGTCAACAATTGACGATGATTTATCATCTGATGATGATGATGATGATAATAATAATAATGAAAACTTCATTTCTGACTATGGCGATCATTTCTTAAAGAAATTACTTAATTGGATTAATGTAGTTAAAGGGAAATGGTCCAGTCTCAGCATTTCTTCATCTTCGATTTTAAGAGTTTCTGATAATTTTCTACAGTTTGTTAAAGATAATAAAGCTGACAGAGCATTAGGTAACTTACTTCACTTTCAGATAGTAGGTCTCTTTCACGCCGTCTTAATCGAAGATGCTTTGCGAAAGGATATGACAGATCTCAGTAATAAATCAATCTCTACATCGGAACGTGAATTTTTCCAAAACTATAGAAAGTATTTCAATTATGAAGATCATGCACTACACATCGAAAACCTTAATAACCTAAGGAACACGCCTGATTTTAGTTTGTTTAGCATATTTGTTAGTTGCCCATTATTAGCCATCTTTTTAAGAAAGGAACCCAAAAATTATAGAGGGTTTCCTGACACATGGAATTGGTTGAATATTCATGCATGCTATTACATTGGACTTTGTGAGCATGATAGTGAACACCTGAAAAATGCTATAGAGAAGGATGATGAAATTAAAATCACTAAAGAATCTAATGATTTAGTGGCTAAGTTAGCATCAGCTAAAAATAATACAGAAAGAAAACCTATACAAGAATCTCTACTTATTTTACATCGAGTAAATAGATACCAGTTTTTATCTGACTATTTGGACACTTTAAAGATTCATGGGAAAGTTTATGAGTTAGAAGTAGAGTTTGATAATTTATATCCACTGCTAAATACCATCCCAATTATGAATCAAGGCTTTCAAAATTTGGCAATTCCTTTTGAATTCAATAGTGATTCAATCGTTCCGGAACCTAAATCTTCAGAGGAATCAGATAAGGAATCAGATAAGGAATCAGATAAGGAATCAGATAAGGAATCAGATAAGGAATC
>NZ_JBGOOV010000001.1:99062-184577 GCF_041439795.1 Shewanella sp. 5S214 | reverse complement strand
ATAAGGAATCAGATAAGGAATCAGATAAGGAATCAGATAAGGAATCAGATAAGGAAACTACAGAGGAATCTGGAAAGGAGTCTGCAGTGGCCCCAAAAGAGGAATGAGAAATAGATTGGTCAATGACCCTGTAACTCACTGTTAATAACTGCTGTTTGTCAAAAATCAGAAACATTTGTAGGAATTAAATTGCCTCAAGAAACTATTAGAGAAAGTTTTCGTAACTTAGAGATGCTACATCGATACCGATGTGGCGTTATTCCGAGTATGAATGATTTAGAACAATACTTATATCAAGGTATGAGTCGTCGAACGTCAACAAGACCAGACCATTTGATTAAGAATAGGCAAGATTATTTACTGAATCGTGAAGATAAAATGTCTAAACATCTGACTGGAATACTACACAAAGTCCATAGTAAATACTTAAATTCAAATTACTCATCAAAGGTTCATGTTGATAAGGCCGTGTTCAGTGAATGGCAAGGTATTATTACTGAAATTCCTCCTTTAGTCCTGTTAAGCTTTTCATTATTTAAACAATACGGTTCACCGGATTTACAAAGTAGGAATAGCCTGAAAATATATGTTGAAAAACATATGCAAGGCCAAATTGGGCACAGCGTTTTGCCAAGCATTATAGACAATAGGCTAGATGATGTTATCAACCGCAATAAACTCGACGATTTGCATATTCACCTCAATGGTACAACTGAAGTTGAGCTTCTCTGGCGAACAGCTTTAGAGAGACCTCATGCATTCTCAAAAGCAATAAAACCCGCCCATGATAATACCTTAGTGAAACAATTATATGGGCTGGAGGAACTCGATTTTACTCAGAATGAGCTACTAACAAGGCTTCGTGCCGCTAAAATGCTACGTGCTGTATTACTTGATTGCGCTATCAATAATAAAGAAGTAAATCAGCAGACTCTTGCGGATATTAACCGTCGGGCAGCATTTGAAAGTGCATCATTTTCAAATAAAGATAAAGAAGTTCAGTTTGCACGAATAGATAGCGACTCGAGTATTGATTATTTTACTAGCCATATTGATTCAAGCTTAATGACACCACTGATTAAAGAATCATTATTACTGATGCAGTTATTTTATCACCTTGAAAACTCTGGAAGTGAAAACTTTGCACACCTTTTTTACTACTATCTACTCATTAAATGTCAGCTAATGCGCCTGGTGGTACAGCAAACTCATTTTTATGGCTTTGATCAGTTTCAGAAGATTACAGTTAATGAAATTCGATCTGATGTTGAACGTGATTATGAAGCACGCTTTTTTCAAGTGGCTAATGATGGTGACCAAGACATTGACCGTTTAGAAGGCCGTTTTGCCCCGAGTAAAAAATTGGAAGCTAATAAAGCAAGGATAGCATCTATCTTACAAGGCTACTCACGCTATCGGACCAGTATGTCAGATAGAGAAAAGGAAAAAACAAATAGTAAGAGTCTCGTTGAATTGTTAAAGGCTGACAAAAACTATACAGGAAGATTAAAATTAAGTTTAGTTGCTCACTTCATTAAACAGCCAGATAAACGGGCTAATAAAATCGCAACCATGGGCGAAGGAGAGGCAAAAAAGCACAACTTAGGCTGGTGTTGTCGTCATTATCAACTCAGAAATGAAGTCGAAAAAACTCGCCGTGTTTTGAAAACTATGCAATCAAGATACAGTGAACTTGGTAATTATCTTAAAGGATTTGATGCAGCGGCTAACGAGCTCGATGCTGGCCCTGAAGTATTCGCTCCTGTTTTTAGACGTTTAAGGAAAGAAGGTCATCATAATTTTACTTACCATGCAGGTGAAGATTACGTGCATTTACTTTCTGGGATTAGGACAGTAGATGAAGCCGTTCGTTTTCTCGATTTAAATCACGGTAATCGCATCGGTCATGGCACTGCCGTTGGTATTGATCCTGAATTATGGCGCAACCGAATCGGTAAACGCGTGGTGATGAAACAAGGTGAGCGGCTTGATGATCTTGTGTTTGCTTATCATATTCTTAAAGAAGCAGACTGCACTGGAAAGGTTTTGAATTTGCTTCAGAGCGGCATTAGACAGCTAACCAATAAGATATATTTTGTAGAACCCTTATTTGATGAAGCCGATACACCAAAACCACTGTTCTCTTTTGAATATATTACCCCAGAAGATCTACATGAAGCATGGAAGTTAAGGTATTTAGATCCAATTTTAGTGTTTGATTTAAAATCAAAATGTCAGCATACCATCAGGGATGAAATCATTGCTGAAATAAAACATATCACAGAACTTAAACATAAAAAGCCAAGAGCATTTAATTTATTAGAGAGATATCACGGTATTCATGATGTTAATTTTATCCGAAAATATAATGAATTAGTTGAAATCGACTCAGATACTTGCCCAATTGAACAGTTGTTTGATAAAAATATCTTACGTATTTTGCAGAAATCGGTGCTCCGAAAAATCGCTAAAAATCAGATGGCTATAGAATCGTTGCCAACCAGCAATTTAAGGATAAGCTTTTACGAAACCTACTCTGAGCATCACATATTTAACTGGTTAGGCGTGGGTGATGAAGACGGAATGGAAGTGCCCGTGGTGTTGGGTTCAGATGACCCCGGGATTTTTTCAACAAATTTACGGAATGAATATGCCCATGTACTCATTGAGCTAGATAAACGACTAGCTCCCATGGAGGCTATCGCTAAACTTGAACAAATAGTCAAAAACGGTAAGATTTGGCGTTTTGATAATTAAACACAATTAAGGAAAACATGAGTTGAGTAATAATCATCCTAATTGGTCAGATTTTCTGACAGATACAGGTTATGGAGCCCGCCATTTAAAATTTGAAGCGTATTGTGAATGTTATGAAAAATGGTATTTAGTAAAAAGTCAGACTTGTCGAAAACTTGCAGTTGAGGGGCTATTTTGGGCTTTAAGTGCACTTGTTTTATATATAGCGGCTAACAATTCCTTTTTCGAGCTAGGTAATCATGCTGAAAATTATACTTCGTTATTTTTATTTCTCCTGCCCATGCCTCTAATACTCATCAATGTATTCTACGATGGCGTTGGTTTTACGCTTGATCGAGTTTGGATAAGACTATCAATTAAGTTATTTTCAATGGTTATCATGCTTAGTCCCTTTGTTGTCCATTGGTTTGGAGTTGATTTTAAAGGCGTACTATTACCACTGGTGACTTTGGGGCTGGGAGTATCAATACTAAGTTACTTATTGAATCGTTTAAATGGTTATACAAGAGCATGGTCACGTTATAGAACCGCTGGATATCAAACAAAATTAGCTAAGGCTAGGTATCTGTCAGGTCATTTACTTGAAAAGGAAGCTCATGCACGTCTACTTGAGATCATTGAGCAAGAAGTCGTTTCAAGACATAAAGATATCATTGATGATTTTCATTTTTTCGGTGAAAAAGTAAATGGACTTCTCCCAAGCAAGTAGAGGTTAAAATGATAATTACAGATGCAGCTGTTATTGCCTTGCAATATTTGAATCTGCTTGCAAAAGCAGATGAAATTCATAAGACGATTCTGTCACTAAGGTTAATGACTGTAAATTAAGTGAGTAGTTCTGAAGGTGTTAGAGTTAAAGTTGAGATGTTATGTGAAAACTCAAAAAGAGCAGATAAACCTAATACGGCTATGTGTTTTAGACGTGTAAATCCTAGTACTTATGATTTACTTGAGGAGTTTAAAGAGAAATCACATCACTTACCTGCTGTGATTACAGTTATATCTAGAAAAAGAAGATTAAATAACTAATGGTTAAAAGCTATCGGTATAACAATCTTTATCCATCAACACCGGCCGTTTATCTACTTCCACATAATCAAAAAAATCGACATCGAGCTGCCACATCTTAACCTTAATGCGTTCGCGTAAGGTGGGTAGTGGGCTGGTGTCGAAATTATCGTATCCCATAAGGCTGACTTTACCTGAAGTGATATGGATTTTTACTAAATCGATTTCATCGAGTTCACCATACAGTTGCACTGCTGAACCAACATAGACACGCAGTAACGCGGGCAGGTAACTTAAGTACTTTTTATGGAACTCAAGCGAGTGACCGTTATTGAGTTTACTTGCAGGCAGTTTGTTGTCGTGTGCGTCGATACAAGCTTGTTCAATAAGCTGGGTGTTTGCGATGGCAAATAACAATACTTTGGCTTCATTAATGGCGACTTTATAGGTATCAAAAAATATTTTGATGTCGCGTTTTTGCTCGTCGGGTAATCGACTGTAACCTTTGTGTTGTTCGAACTGACTTAATGCAAAGTATACTAGTAAGTCTTCACGTCTTAAGGCTATGGCTTGTTCAAATTCGAGTTCAGCGGATTTGCCTTGTACTTGTATGAGTAATTTAAAGGTTTTTTTAGCATTACCGAAATGCATTGTAATCTTGGCTGATTCGGCAAACTCATCTTCAACAGGTAAGCGGCCAAGCTCTAAACATCGGTCCCAAAACGCGGTTAACAATGTTTGGTGTTGAGTGAACAATAATCGAGCTTGTTCCTCGCTTGTTGGCGTCGGTGTGGTTATTTGGTGCCATTGATGATGGCGTTGATGCCGTTTGGCTAAAAAGCGTTGCTCTTCTATTTTGTCTCGGAAAATATAATAAATGCCTGGTGCAACAGCGATAGCATTTTCGTCTAACGTGCGTTCGATATAACCTTTTAGTTCTGCTTGGGCATAATATTTTTGAAACGTATTACGTGAGGTAATGACACCGTCTTTATAGGGGGTAAATTGACTGATAAAGCTATCATTTGCCAGCATGGCTGACACGACCAATAACTTTCTAGAAAGATGCCAAGCGCCTCGTATGGCTTCTGTTCTTTCTATTGCGTCTTCGATGACGTTAATCACAAAACCAATGTTGACAATGTCGGACTCCACTTTGTCTGAGTCTGGGCAAAAGTTAGGGTCCCAGCCTAATGCTTCTAAACCGTGGGCTTGCAGTTCTCTTAAATCGTCCCCTCGACCACATCCATAATCAAATACACTGTAATCACCGTTTAAATAACTTTGTTTGGCTAGATGTTTCATCGGTGAGCTTAGATCATGCCGCACCAATGCGGTTTTATGTCTGTCGATATTGCTGCTGTCATCGTTTGCAGATGCAAAACTAGAGCTTCTAAAAAGTCGTCCATCAACGAGTTCATAACCATGCTGTTGGATTATTTTTTCCCATGACTGTTTAAAGCCTATCATGCGACTTTTGGCATACAAGCCTGCATTTTCACCTTCTTGTGTGATGGCGACAAATTCTTGGTAACAAACATGAGAGCTTGGCAACATAGTTTCTTTACGATGCAGAATGGGCGGATTATCGCTAGATAAGTATTGGGTGATGCGATGTTCAAGCTTGCTTAAGTCAACAGTGACACTTTGGGTAAGTGCAGGGTAGGCTTCGGTAAAAAAAGTAGGGTATGACAAGAGTGATAATTTGAATTCAGCTTTACTGAGCTTGATGACTTGCCAATCGTCGAGTGGGATTTTTAACGCATGACTCACCGCAATGATGAAACCACTGAGTTGTTCATCTATTTCAGCGAATCCGTCTTGATGTAAATAATGCGCGTCGGGTAATTTTTTACCTAACGGCATTGTTGTCACAAGCTTTTTAAATAAAACAGCATCCATAATGTATTTCCGTTTCGTTTAGGTGATAAATCTCAACGACGTTTACTTTTGTTCAATTAAGTACCAAAAACTGTTGCCTTGTTTTTTGTGGTTAATTTTTCCTGCTCGGCGCATATGCATTAAATGACAAGAGGATACTTTTAGCCGTCGCATGGTGTCTTTACTGTTTAGCCATTGCGACGTTTCATCTATTTTTGTTTGAGGTTTATCCATGCGGCCTCTTTTTACTATTAATAATCCACTTGCCTAATCACCGTAATCGCCGTTTCATTACGGCCTTTTTTAGACGGGACACGATGGCCGGTGTCGGCATTGGTTTTCATGGTTTGTATGAATTGATTCATTTGTGGGCCAATGCTGATGTGTATCGGTCGATGTTTACCGTAATAGTACAGGCGGTCAAATTTCAGATTTTCGCACATCCACTGCGCCACCAGTTGCATATCAATCGGTTTATCATTCTTGTTGCTCACTAGGGTAAAGTCGCAGGCGGCTCCTAAGCGATCGCAGATGATTTTTTGATTTTGATTGAGTTCGTGCGAGCAATGTTGATCAAGTTTTGGCGCAATATGCGGATTGCGATTTTTAGCAATCTTTCTGACCAGTTCAGGCGAACAAAAACCATAAGTCAGCGCTATGGGTCCAAATTGATCGACGATTGGATCAAGTATTTGCGTGGCTAACAAACTGAGTGCGCGCCAGGTGTCGGGTTGCAGTGGCAAATTTTCTATTTGATGTTCGATAGCTGTAGCCCCGCAGTTTATTAAATCTGCGTAGGTAAAAAAGCGACTCGCTTTGCCATTGATATTATAGGTAAACAATCAACATCCGTTATCTGGGTTCATTTGGGGTAACAATACCGCTTATTGATTACGCTGACCAGATTGAACTGCAATCGTGATGATAAATGGGTAAAATAGCCGTCATCGAACTAATGTATCGATAAATGTGTTGCTGGCATTGCCATGATGTATTGATGGCAAAATGCTGGCGAAAAATACATTGGATTGCTGTTTATCACTCAATTGAAGGTTCAGACCCAAAAGCCTTGGTATGATGACTGGCGTAACAGATTTTTTATGTCTAATGTTTATAGTCTAAGGTTTATAGGTGCTAGCAAAGTGGCGTTTGACTAGACAGTGCTTCAATATCCCATCAAATCGACTTTTACCCTGCAAGAATTGATAAGTAATAAGGTGAGAAGTAAGCCTATGCGATTAAGAATTTTATTACTTTTACTTATTTATTTTCAAGCGTATTTTGCCTATGGGCAAAAAGCAACGTCATCATGTTATGAGCCGATTAACGTTGGTTTTAATAGTTGGGCGCCGTATTCTTGGTTGGATAGCTCCGGTAAACCCGTTGGGCTCGATGTTGATATGCTCACTATTGTGGCGGACAACTTAGGTTGTAAGTTAAATTTTATCGATATGCCCGTAAAGCGAGCCCACAGAATGTTACAAGAAGGCACCTTGGATATTATGATGGGCGCAAGTTATAGACCTGAGAGAGAAGCCTATGCTGATTTCTCAGTACCATACCGTGACGAAGAAATTAAGTTATTTGTAAAATCTGATTTAGCACCACAGATCAAGATTGACACATGGCAGGATATATTTAGTCAAAAGCTGGTCCTCCTAGCGCCTATTTTTGGCTGGTATGGGGCAGATTTTTTGGCATCAGAGCAAGCACTAATCAGGCAAAAATTATTAATTTTCAGTCGTAATGCCACCCAATCAATTCGCATGCTGGGTTACGGTAGAGGCGATGTTGTCATTGGCGATTCTATTGCCGTACCTTATATCGCAACTCAGATTGAAAGGATTTCTCTTACAGAATTACCGCTGGTATTAGACCATAACCAAATTCACTTTCTGATCAGTAAAAAAACCACTAACCCAGAGTTAATTACAGGCATTAACCAATCAATTAAACGTTTATCTAGTCGGGGAGAGCTAGCGCAAGTGATTGTTAAATGGCAGCAAATATCGATAGCTAAAACACAAGAAACGTCTGGTAAAGTGCCTTTGTGATGATACTTAGCAGCTGATTTATGCTTAGTACTTTTATCGTCCTAAAAACAAATAAGGTTATCTAAATAAGTGATTTTTATTAATTGCTTATTCATTGCGCGTATTCATTTCACTTATCTATAGCGCTTAAGTTAGTGGAAGTGTCGCATGCGACTTGTACGCAGTTTTTATCAGCCCAGAATAAGTACAACCTTGAGCTTATAACTTTTGCGACAGTGAGACTAATGCGTCAAGTGCTTGCTCAAAATCGAGCATCTCAACGGTATCATGCAGGCTGGCTAAGTCTTGTTGCAGTAACACCTTATCCGATAGCATATTTTGTAGGCGTAAAGTGGAGTCGAGTGCGTTGAGATTACCGTCTATTAGATGCTTTTTAAGTTCTGCTAGGGTCGAGGTTAACTCTGCGCTTGAATAGTCTTCTGCAGGTGCTGGTGTATCTGTTACGGATGAATTTAGTAATAGGCTATGAATACTTGAAAGCTCAGCTTGTGCCACAGCACGAATATGCGCTACCAGTTCTTCGCATACAAGATCAAGGTTAGCAGCATTTGCATCATGAGCTTGTTTGAGCTTTTTTTCGCCGTCTAATAGGGCTAAATGCAGAGATGACAAGCCGGTGGATCCTGAACTACCTTTTAGGGTATGAATAATGACCAGAATGTCCTTGGTATTGTTATCTAAGATCATCTGATCCAGATTTTGCAGCTGTTGTTGTAAATTTGTTTCAAAAATATGTATTAAGCGCCGATAAAATAGTTCGTTGCCTGCAAAGGGGGCAAGTAAATTTTCGAGCGTTTTATTTGCTGATGTTGAACCTAAGTGATTAGCGCTATTTGAGACAGTTTGTGCAACCGAGTGCGGATTACTGGGATTTTTGTTCGCTTTCATCTCTTTACTCTCGGTTTATGATGGCTTGGCTGATCTGCTACCAAAAAGATAATAGCAGTTTAATTACAACAGTGATATTGGATGAACTATACCTATAGACACGAGTACTTTATTGTTAATCAATAGGGTTATTCAACAACTTAGTTTGCTACAACATCATTTATAAGATTATATTAGCAAATCAAATTAGCCAAATTTGGGTTTTACTCACCAAAACGGAGCCGGCATGCCGCTAGACAAAATTTTACACGTAGAAGATGATGAGTCGATTCGAGTTATCGTTGAAATGGCTCTGGTTGATATCTCAGGTCTTACCTTGGTGTCTTGTGAGGGTGGGCATGAGGCGATTAGTCAACTGGCGCACTTTACACCCGATTTAATATTGTTAGATGCCATGATGCCAGGTATGGATGGTTTGCAAACCCTGCACGAAATTCGTAAAAATGCACATTGCGTTAACATTCCGGTGGTATTTATGACCGCCAGAATTCAGCATACTGAAAAACAGGAATATTTAGATGCCGGCGCTGTTGACATTATTGAGAAACCCTTTGATGCCATGAGTCTTGGCGATTCACTCGAGCGTATTTATCAAGCCCATCTTGCTTCAGCAAAAATCAACCATCCGGAGTAACTGATGCAAGCTCCCGTAACACCGATTTTCGAACAACTAAGACTCTTAGCGTTACACAATACTGGCTTGTTAGATACGGCTCCAGAGCAACGTTTTGATCGCCTAACTCATTTAGCTAAACTTTGCCTTGGCACCGAAATAGTGCTGATTTCATTAGTGGACGCTAAGCGGCAATGGTTCAAATCCAAACAAGGTCTAGCGGCCTGTGAGACGAGTAGAGACATTTCATTTTGTGGTCATACGATTTTAGCCGAATCTATTTTTGAAATCCACGACGCCCAACTCGACAGCCGATTTGCAGATAATCCATTGGTTACCGGCGCGCCATTTATTCGCTTTTATGCTGGTGTTCCATTAGAAATTAACGGTGAGCGCATTGGCACACTTTGCTTTATTGACAGCCAACCTCGGCAGTTTACCGATAAAGAGCGCCAAATTGCTTTTGAGTTTGGCAAGAGCGTTGAGCAAGAAATTCAAGACCGATTACAAGAGCAGTCAAATGAGCTATTAGCGGCAAGTGAGCTAATGTATCGGTCGGTGCTTGAAGGGACCAGAATTGGTACTTGGCAATGGAATATACAAACCGGTGAAACGGTTTTTAACGAGCGTTGGGCAGAAATGATTGGTTATCAGCTTGCTGAGCTTGAGCCCATTTCTATCGACACCTGGTTAGCAGTGACTCATCCCGATGATTTAGACCACGCCAAGGCGGCATTAGAGGATCATTTTAATGGGTTAAGCCCATTTTATGATGTTAATTTCCGCATGCAACATAAACAGGGGCATTTTATATGGGTGCATGATAGAGGCCGAGTGATTTCATACTCAGACGATGGTAAGCCTCTGATGATGTACGGCACCCATGCCGATATCACCAAACAACATGATAACGAACTAGCATTACGACAAAGTCGAGATCAGTTTAAAACCTTAGTGACTAATATTCCTGGGGTAACTTACCGATGTCATCATGATGAGCATTGGTCCATGCTGTATATGAGCGATCATATTTATGCGCTTTCAGGCTACCTCGCCAGCGATTTTATTGATAACTCTCAACGCAGTTTCGTGAGCATCATTCATCCCGAAGACAGAGATTTATTAATTCAAACGGTTGAAAAAGCAGTGCTTAACCATGCCAGTTGGGTACTCAATTTCCGTATTTTGCATCAAAATGGTTCGGTTCTATGGGCTGAAGGTCGCGGCGCTGCGGAATATGATAGTCGTGGGGCTATTAAATACCTAGATGGTTTTATTTTAGATATTAGCAAAGAGAAAAAACTTCAAGATCAATTACATAAACTCACACAGCAGTTGCCAGGGGTTTTGTATCAGTTTCAGTTATGGCCCGACGGTCACAGTGCATTTCCGTATGCCAGTTCTGCCATCGAAGACATTTATGGTGTAAAACCCGAAGACGTGCAAACGGATGCGTCCACCGCGTTTGCCAAAATTTACCCTGAAGATTTGCCGGCGGTAGCCAAGAGTATTGAAGATTCAGCGCAACAACTCACGCTGTGGGAACAGGAATATCGGGTTTACAGGGATGATAATACCTTAGTGTGGTTATCTGGCAGTGCTTCGCCAGAAACCATGCCCGATGGCAGTATTTTGTGGCATGGGTACATTCAAGATATTACCCAAACGAAAGAGCATTACCTCAAACTTGAAGATCTCAATTTGCAATTGAATGTTGCTCAGCAAAGCCTTGATTTAGCTAGCGAGCAAGCTCAAATTGGTTATTGGCATGCGTCATTAAAACAGGGCACCTTATGGTGGTCGCCTATCATTTACCAAATATTTGGTTTTGACGCCCATGACATCGTTCCCAGTGTGACCTTGCTTAAAAGTGCCGTTCATCCAGATGATATTGATAAAGTGGATAAAAGCGAGCAGCAGGCTCGCTTAACAGGCATTCATAATGTGGTTCACCGAATTATTCGACCTAATGGTGAAGTTCGTTGGGTGCATCAGTTAGGGCAATTAGTTGCCGAGGATAAAAATCCTGATCAGATAATAATCGGCTCAGTACAAGACGTTACCGATAGGATGCAATTACAACAAGTTAAAGATGACTTTATCTCAACAGTAAGTCATGAGCTGCGTACGCCATTAACATCGATTTTTGGCGCCTTAAATTTATTGCAGTCTGGTAAGTTGGTTACCTTACCCGCAAAAGCGGACAAGCTGATTGAAATTGCCAGCAGCAACTGTAAGCAGCTTAGCCGTTTGATCAATGACTTATTGGATATTGAAAAACTCGCGGCTGGGAAGATGTTGTTTGAAATGAAACGCTTAAATGTTGTGCCTCTATTACAAAGAGCCATTGACGATCATCAACCCTATGCTGACTTACATCAAATCACCCTGGCATTGCAATTAAACCACGCAATGGATGAGATCCTTGTCTATGTCGATGAGCATCGTTTATTACAAATCTTGACTAACTTTCTGTCAAACGCAGTTAAATTTTCACCGACAGCGGGAAGTGTCACTCTGTCTACCACACTGATTGGTAATCAGGTTGAGATTGCTGTGCAAGATCAAGGTGATGGTATTCCTGAAGATTTTCAGAGCAAAATTTTTGAACGTTTTTCTCAAGCAGACGCCAGTAGCTCTAAGGCCAAAGGCGGTACAGGTTTAGGTTTAGCGCTGTGTAAGGAGCTGACTGAAGCAATGAATGGCAGTATTGGCTACAGTTCAACACCAGGTTATGGTGCCAGGTTTTATATTCGCTTACCCATCTCTGATTAAGGCTCAGGCTCAAGGGTTCTTTGAGCTTGAACAGTCGATAACAAGTTCTGTTTCGCCGTGCCAGTTTCAATTAAGCAAAAGGGTCAGAGTACTTTATAGCGTAATCTGACCCTTTGTTGTAGCTTCAAACTTGTTGCCAACCGGCTTCACACTCACATAATCAACTACAAACCTTGCTGATACTGAGCATTGGTTGCAATGGTGACCAGCTGATTAAGCTCAATTTTGGCTTGTGTGACACCTTTAAGCACGTTTTCAAAGTGATTAACCAGTTGTACTTTATCAATTTCAGCTTTTGAACCAGAACCAATATTGGTTAAGTCGATAAAGAATTCATCAAACAAGTAGGATAAGTCTTCAACCGCTTCGATGTTTAAGAACTGCTCGTGGTTGTAAATACTTGGGTAGCCGCCTTTTTGCTTGTCTACCGCAAACGATATGCCTTTTACGTTAGTGATAGTCGTGGCTTTTTCGCATTTCAACATACAGCCATCTTCAATGCTGGGCTTATTACAACCCACTGTTTGTTGGAAAAAACATTGTCTGCTGGTCATCATCAAAATTGGGTGATAAATGCTATACAGCAGTTTAAAGTTTTCTGGTCTGGCGATATTTTTAATTTGATTACGGTTAATCTCGTTAGAGATAAACGCGCCTGAACAATTGAGCTGCTCTTGCAGGGTAAGTAAAGCATAAGAGTTGGTGGTGTTTAAAAATGGTCCTGCAATCCACTCAATGCCCATTTCATAAGCTTTAAACGCGACACCGGTATTGTTTGTGACAATACGCTTGGGCTTAACCACTTCTAACACTCTTACCGCTTCGAGGTAATCTTTGCCAATAAGCACAGCTGGAAACCAAGGGATGAGTCTTGGGTTACGCAAGAATATGTCGATGTACTTGTTGTCATTCTTCTTAAAGCTTTCTGGCAGCTTAAAGTAGATATCGGCCTGGGTAACATCACACAAGTTAACGTCTTTTTCATCGCTAATAAGCAAAGACAGGGTTGGCGTTTCAGTGACTTTTGGGTGTTTAGGTAACTTAGGCAAGGTTACAGCGCCTATGTATTCTCGTTGAGTTAGCTGTAACAGTAATTCATTTTTAAGCTGCGTTAATTGGCTAAACGGCAGGCTTAAGTCAGCATCTAAGCCGTCAAAGTTGAATGCTTGTAACTGGTAGCCACTGCTTTTTAAGCTTTTAAAGCGCTTTTCGATTGCCGCTTCATCAACGCGAGATTCAGTGGCTTTGGTTAAGGTCAGTGTCGAGTTAATGACAAAGTGTTGCTCTGGAGTGCTAACCGCTATTGATAACGGCTGCGCCACTTTACCGGAAAATGCCAGTGACAGTGTTGGTTTAGCAATACTTAAGTGATTAATTTTTTCTGCAACTAGCTGCACAATCGCGTCTTTTTCAGACGATAATGTTTGTTGTGCTTCTTGAATTTGCACCACAGATATTGCATTACTTTTGTCGTTAGCATGCTTAAAACTGTTATCGCGCGGGTTATCGATAAACATGTCTTTAGTGAGATTACCCTTTAAAAATGAGTTGGTAAAATCACGATTAAATACCCGGTGTAAATTAGAGTCATCGGCTAGCAGTTTGCCGGTATCGATAAATTTATCAATTTGCTTACGCCAGCTGTCTACTACAGTGTGGACGTATTGAGCGCCTTTAATGCGGCCTTCAATTTTAAGTGAATCAACACCCGCATCGACCAGTTCAGGTAAGTCAAAATAGGCTGAGTTGTCTTTTAAATTGAGCGGAAACTTGTTACCCGCGGCAGTAATTTCGTATTCGTCACGACAGGCCTGGCTACAACGGCCACGGTTACCCGAATTACCGACACTGACTGAGCTTGAATAGCACTGGCCAGAGAAAGCAATACACAGCGCACCGTGAACAAACACTTCGGTCAGCACGTCGTGATCGTGGGCTAGGGTGGTGAGGCTCTTTATTTCGCCAAGGTTTAACTCGCGCGATAAATTAACGCGTGTGGCGCCAATTTTAGCTAAAAAGCCTATTTGACCTTCATTGTGGGTTGTCAGCTGGGTTGAGGCATGAATGGCTAAGCTAGGGAAATGCTTGCTGACCAAATTAAACAGACCGAGGTCTTGCACGATAATGCCGTCGATGCCGGTATTAACCAACTGATTGAGCAACTTAACCAATGTTGGAATTTCGTTCTCAAGAATAACGATATTCATGGTGAGAAACACTTCACATTGGTATTGATGAGCAAGTGCGATAACACCAATTAAGTCATCGAAGGATAAGTTGGCTGCTCGGTTACGGGCGTTGAAGGTATCTAAGCCACAATAAACGGCGTTAGCACCGGCTATAATCGCAGCTTTAATCGCATCGACATCTCCACCTGGCGCCAATAATTCGATTTTTCTATTCATGATATTTTCGCTTTGTTAAGTCGTTAGTTATAAATTTTATAAGCCGATTTTACGTGTATCTGCAACGGATTACTATTGATTAGCGAATGCGAATGTATTCATTTTTTGGGGATAAATGAAACAAAAAAGGTCTTCATGATTGCAATGTAATGCAATAGGAAGACCTTAATGCTAACCATCTATCTATTCATGCGCATTGGCTAATACGTATTCCATAAGGGGATTAGCCTCTGGCTTCTGCTTCCGCTTGGCTTGCAAGGTATTCGTCAAATGTACCTTGAAAGTTAATCAATTTTTTGTCTTTCACATCAATAATACGCGTTGCCAAAGATGACACAAATTCGCGGTCATGGCTGACAAATATCAATGTGCCTTCAAATAATTTCAAGGCTTGATTTAACGCTTCAATAGCTTCCATATCCATGTGGTTGGTTGGCTCATCCATTACCAGTACGTTAATATCCATCATCATTAACTTACCGAATAATAGGCGGTTTTTCTCTCCACCAGAACAGTTGCGGACTTTTTTGTTGGCATCGTCATCTGAGAATAACAAACGACCTAACATGCCGCGAACCATCAAATCATTGTGTTTTGGTGTGCGCCATAGCGACATCCAATCAAATAAAGTCATGTCATTATCAAAGTCAGCGGTACTGTCTTGTGGACAATAACCAATCGCGGCATTTTCAGACCATTTAATACGGCCATGATTATGCTGTAATTCATTAACTAAACAACGAAGTAGCGTGGTTTTACCCACACCGTTTTCACCAATAATCGCCAGTTTTGAACCCGCCTCAAGAATAAGGTCACCGTGTTCGAATAACACTTCATCAAATCCGTGTGACAATTCTTCTAGCACCAGTGCTTGGCGATGCAATTTCTTGCTTTCGGTAAAGCGAATTGACGGGGTAATGCGGCTAGATGATTTAACGTCATCAAGCTTAATTTTATCCATTTTTTTAGCACGCGAGCTAGCTTGTTTCGCTTTAGATGCGTTGGCACCAAAGCGGTTAACGAAGTCTTGTAGCTCGTCAATCTCAGCACTTTTCTTAGCATTACCGGCTAATAGTTGTTCACGTATTAAGCCTGATTGTGCCAAGAAGTATTCGTAGTTACCTGGATAAACTCGTAATTCGCCGTAATCGATGTCAGCCATGTGGGTACAAACAGAGTTCAAGAAATGTCTGTCATGCGAAATGATGATCATGGTGCATTTACGTTTGTTTAGCTCGGTGGCTAACCAACTAATGGTATGAATATCCAAGTTGTTGGTTGGCTCATCGAGTAACAAGATGTCTGGGTTAGCAAATAAAGCCTGTGCCAGTAGCACGCGCAATTTCCAACCTGGAGCAACTTGTTGCATTAAGCCAAAGTGGAATGACTCTTCAATGCCAGCTTCTAACAGAATTTCGCCGGCGCGACTTTCTGCAGTGTAGCCGTCCATTTCTGCAAACTGGCTTTCTAAATCGCCTACTCGCATGCCGTCTTCGTCGGTCATTTCAGCTTTAGCATAAATGCTGTCACGTTCTTGTTTCACTTTCCACAGGCCAACATCGCCCATGATCACAGCATCAACAACGCTGTATTGCTCAAAGGCAAACTGATCTTGGCTCAGGGTACCGACTTTAAAGCCAGGTGTAATCGACACGTTGCCTGATGTTGGGGCTAGGGCGCCACTCAAGATTTTCATGAACGTAGACTTACCACAGCCATTTGCGCCGATTAAACCGTAACGGTTACCGTGACCAAATTGAGCCGAGATGTTTTCAAATAATGGCTCAGGGCCAAACTGCATGGTGATATTAGCGGTAGAAATCAAAGCAATGTTCCAACTGTGTACTAACTGAATATTTATCAACAAAGGGCGAGTAGACAGCCGTGTGAGAATAAGACAGACGCGAGTATATGTAAGTAAATAGGCCGCGGATTATACAGGTTAGGGTTAATTTGTCGATTTATAATCTGCTAATATTGTCTATCAGTGCCTTTATATGCAGATGCGCTTAACCCCGCGGGTTAAAAGTACGATTACGCTAAATGGGTTAATCTGTGTGCAATTGATTTGACCTGGGGATAAATGGCCACATTCGCTTAGGGATCAGGGTTATGGTATCAGCGGCTGGGAAGGCTTGCTGGCTTCAGAGTAGGGCATCAATAGGCGATTTAAACTGTCACAGTTGCTCCGTTAACCCTTATATACTGTTAAGGATAAAGCGCGGTGATCTATGCTCCGCGCTTTATCCTTTATGTTTACATCACAGTATCGATAAGTTAACTGCCGATTAGTTGGCTATCGATAAATCCGATTCTGCCGCGGCTAACATGGCAAATTCTTCATCGGCACTTTTGGCGACCAAGCGTGATGAGCTGTAGCCAAAGTAATAAGCAGCGCCGATCACAAATAAGCCTATTGTGAACAAGAATGCCCTTGGATCGAAGGCATACACACCTGTTAATGCGATTAAAGACAAGACTAACGCAATACTTGAGGTGACAATGCCACCAGGCGTTTTGTATGGACGGATCAACTCAGGCTGCTTGATACGTAATATAATATGACTGAGTGCCATTAACGCATAAGACACAGTTGCGCCAACAACCGCCATCGCCAGCAGTAAATCACCTTCGCCGCTTAATGAAGCCAAAAAGCCAAATATTGCAGGTACGATTAATGCGCGAGCGGGGACTTTACGTGAGGTGGTAATCGATAATGAACGGGGGATATAACCCGCACGTGATAATGCAAACACTAACCGGCTATAACCATAAATAATAGAGAAGAATGAGGCCACTAAACCTGCTAAACCTAAAATATTAACCATCGTTGCTAAGCCATTATTGCCGGTGAGATTGAGCGCATCAACTAATGGCACTGCGCTGGCTCCCATGGCCGTTGCACCGCCAGCACCTGGTACTAATACCACCACGAGTAAGGCCGTGAACAGTAAAAATATCATCGCGCCAATAATGCCTTTTGGTACATCTTTGGCTGGATCTTTGGCTTCTTCAGCGGCTAACGGCACGCCTTCAACCGCTAAAAATAACCACATGGCAAACGGCAGTGCAGCCCAAACACCGTACCAACCTAAGGGTAAAAACTCACTGGCACCTGCAGCATCAGTAACCGCAATATCATAAAGCCGGGTTGCATCAAAGTTGCCAATAAGCACCACTGCAGTGGCAATAATAGCGATAACAGCTAATCCACTGATCACCATCATCACTTTAAGTGCTTCACCCACACCAGCGAGATGAATGCCCACAAACACTAAATAGAAGAGTGCATAAACCCAAGGACCATTAAAACCGAGTAATGCTTGCACCGCAGAACCAATAAAAATCACGATTGCAGCAGGCGCGAGGGCATATTCAATTAATACAGCTAGTCCGGTTAAGTAACCACCAGCAGGGCCCATGGCTTGACGAGCAAAACTGTAACCGCCACCCGCGGCAGGAATAGCCGCAGACATTTCAGCCAAAGATAACACTAATGCTAAATACATGATCGCCATTAATATCGCTGCTATGGCAAATCCGCCCCAGCCAGCTTCAGCGATGCCAAAGTTCCATCCAGCAAAATCACCAGAAATAACGTATGACACGCCCAAACCTGCTAGTAACACCCAGCCGGCGGTGCCGCCTTTTAGTTGCCTTTTGGCAAGGTACTCTTTGTTGTTCTCTGACATAATTAACTCTCCAGTAGTATTTAATTTTTATTTCGAATGAG
Source organism: Shewanella sp. 5S214 (assembly GCF_041439795.1). NCBI lineage: Bacteria > Pseudomonadati > Pseudomonadota > Gammaproteobacteria > Alteromonadales > Shewanellaceae > Shewanella > Shewanella sp. 5S214. Next base: position 166,463 of record NZ_JBGOOV010000001.1, on the reverse strand, counting down.
TATTTAACATATTGAATTTATTCGCCGTTATTCAGCGATTAAAAAATTCTGCCTTGGCTGTTGGTGTTCAATCACATCGTCTTGAGTGCGATCTTTTAAATTGACTCCTGTTAGTTTGAGTTTTTTGGCCTCGGTTAATAAATACAGCGCACGTTTGGCTGCCTCTTTATAAGGCAACCCCGCAGGGCGAATGTTAGAAATACAATTTCGACAGGCATCATTAAGTCCTGTTTTAGGTGCCCAAGTCAGATATAACCCGAGGCTATCTGGTGAGCTGAGTCCCGGGCGTTCGCCGATAAGCACCATCACCACTTGGGCATTTAACAGCTGGCCAATATCATCACCTATGGCCACTCGGCCTTGTTCAACCAAGGTAATTGGTGCGATTTTCCACTGTGTGATTTGCGGCTTGAGTAGGGTGAGTAATTCGTTGATAAAAGCTTGAGCATTAAGCTGCACCGCCAGTGATGACAAACCATCAACCACCACAATGGCAAGATCGTATTGGCTGTGGGTCGTTGGTCCTTGGCTATTCATGTGGCTTAACAAGCTGTCACGACCACTTTGGGACAGTTTTCGGCCAAGATCAGGGCGTTGCAAATAGGTAATACGATCATCTGCCTGACTGTGAACCTTGATTGGGCTAACCTTATCCAGTAAAGGAATACTGGCCAGTTGCGCTACGAGTGTATCAATGTCGAGGGGGAAATTTACCGCGTCGCGAGCTTGTGCATGCGATAATTGAAACGCTAACAATTCTGCTGTGGGTAAACTAATGCCAGCTCTACCAAGACCAATGCGGGCGTCAGTAAAGCGGCGCAGATCGCGCCAAGGATTGGCCACCACCTTGCCATTATCTTGATGTGATATGCCAGTATCGACAGCATTATTAGACTGCTTTACATCAGGCGTGCTCATTTTGCGCCTCCTTGCAAAGCATAAAGCGGTTTGGCAAATGCGCTGGGTAGCGTGCTCGATAAAACAAAGTCGGTGTTATTTTTCATGATGTTCATTTTGGTTAGCCAGTGTTCAAACTCGGGCGCGGGATGCGCGTCCAGTACTCGGCGGACATACAAGGCATCATGAAATGAGGTGGTTTGATAATTAAGCATAATGTCGTCAGATCCAGGAATACCCATCACAAACGAGCAACCGGCAACGCCTAATAAAGTGAGCAGATTGTCCATGTCGTTTTGGTCAGCTTCAGCGTGGTTGGTGTAGCAAACATCACAGCCCATTGGCACGCCTAACAACTTGCCGCAGAAATGATCCTCTAACCCTGCGCGGGTGATTTCTTTGCCATCAAATAAATATTCAGGACCAATAAAGCCCACCACAGTGTTGACCAGTAATGGTGAAAACTTGCGCGCGACGGCATAGGCTCTAGCTTCACAGGTTTGTTGGTCTAACCCATGGTGAGCATTAGCAGACAACGAGCTGCCTTGGCCTGTTTCAAAATACATCACGTTATTGCCAACCGTGCCCCTGTGTAGGCTTAATGCGGCATCTTGCGCTTCAGCTAAGGTATTGAGGTTAAATCCGAAACTGGAGTTGGTTGCTTCAGTTCCGCCAATCGATTGAAACACCAAATCGACCGGGGCACCCGCTTCAATGCATTCAATGGTGTTGGTGACATGGGTGAGCACGCAGCTTTGGGTTGGAATATCATACTTTTGGATCACATCATCCATTAACTTCATTAGCTTAATCGCTTGTGCAACGTTATCGGTTGCAGGATTAATGCCGATAACCGCATCACCATTGCCATATAGCAAACCATCAAGTATTGACGCCGCGATGCCGTTAACATCGTCGGTTGGGTGGTTAGGTTGTAAGCGGGTCGATAAGTGTCCGGGTAAGCCAATGGTATTTCTAAAAGCGCTAGTGACATGGCATTTTTTAGCCACAAGAATAAGATCTTGATTACGCATGATTTTACTTACCGCAGCAGCCATTTCTGGGGTAATCCCCATTCTTACTGCGGCTAATACTTGCGGTGTGGCGTAGTCACTTAACAGCCAATTACGAAAATCACCAACGGTTAAATGGCTAATATAAGCAAATGCCTGGGTGTCATGTTCATCGATGATTAAGCGGGTCACTTCATCTTGCTCGTAGGGAATGAGAGCGTCATTAAGAAACGTTTTTAAGGGCACATCAGCGAGTGTCATTTGGGCTACGGCTCGTTCTTTGGCTGATAAGGCAATTACGCCCGCTAAGCGATCACCCGAGCGCTGCGGCGTTGCTTTGGCCATTAGCTGGGCCAAGTCTTTAAATTGATATGTTTGGCTACCTAGAGTGTAGCGATACGAATGGCTCATTTATTACCTCACCGTCAACGATCAAACCTTGGTACAGGTTTTGCTGCTGTAATCGTTAATCAACTCATTTAATTAATTCAATACCAGCTTAATTCGTACCAAGTGGCTATCAAGTTTCGGCAAAGTCATTTTTTATGTTTTATATCAGAAAGATAAAATGGATTTAATCAAGATAATAAGGTGGGGTTAATCAATCTTTAACGCTAGGAGATGACAGATGGAGCACTATTTTAATCAGCGCGCACCAAAAAAGAGCGTGGTGCAAACCAATGACATCGATGAGCAAGCGCATAATTTAACCCAATGGCAGCAAGTTTATGATCAGGTCAGTAACGGCAGTTTTTATGGTTGTATTGAGGGCCTGGATTATCCAGACATGCATTTATTCAAAGAATTTACTCAACGAGCATTAAGGCAGCAGTGCAACATTGCGCCTAATTCTATTTGGTTGGGCATTCCATGTCGTTCTGAGCAAAGTAAAATAAATGGTTTACAGCTTGATACTCATCAGTTGATGTGTCGAAGCAGTGATTATGATTTTGAGTTAATCACCCCTGAGCAATTTACTATTTATGGTGTGGTGCTTAATCAACACAGCTTATATTCCATGGCTGAAATACAAGGGCTGTCGTTGAAGAACTTATCAACACGAGGGGCGGAACGGATTGATTGCAATCCAATTTTACTCAATCAAACTCGTTTGATGATTGAAAAGCTGATTAACCACTGTGAATTAGGCTTGCGCACCGATCTACAGCAAGACATGTTAAGCACCTTAGCACTGAATTTATTAAGCCAACCAGCATCAACGCAAACGGTGGCCCCCAGTTATCAACATCGTTTAGCCGTCGTTGAAAAAGTTAAAGCTTTTATCGATGATCATCCGCAACAGGCCGTGACCATCACTCAGCTTTGTGAGCTTACTTTTGTTAGCCGCCGCACCCTGCAGTATAGTTTTGAGAGTATTTTAGGCATTAATCCATTGCGTTTTTTACGATTAACCCGTTTGAATAATGTGAGGCGAGAGCTTAAACAGCCTGATCTACACCATCCCATTTCAGTGATTGCGGCAAACTGGGGTTTTTGGCATCCAGGGCAATTTACTAAAGATTACACCCAATTATTTGGCGAGAATCCATCTCTTACCCGTCAGCGATATCAGCCAGCTCAACCTTAACTAATTACAATCGTTAGAGTGTCACATCGCGATAATTAGGCGCACCAAATCAATTGAACTTAAGCCGATGGCTAAGCGTATCAATTGCGCAGCCGATGGTTAATTAATCATCTTCAGCTAACATTAACTGTTATCTACTAATATAAATAACCATCAATTACCGTAATGACACTTGATCAGAAGAGGGAACTTATGCAGCACAAATCCGTCGATAATATTCCGCAAGAAGCCTTTGATTGGTATGACGCCTATGCTCATGGTGGCATGGACCGGCGTACCTTTATGACTAAATTAGGCTCGTTAGTGGCGTTAGGTTATTCAATGAGTGTTCTGACCTCAGCGTTACTGCCTAATTATGCCTTAGCTGAGCAAGTGTCATTTAATGATGCCGACATTAAAGCCACTTATACCCAATTTGATTCGCCTTTAGGTTATGGCAAAGGCCAGGGCTATTTAGTTGAGCCCACTAATAAAACCCCTTTATTGCCAGTGGTATTAGTAGTTCATGAAAATCGTGGTTTAAATCCATATATTGAAGATGTTGCTCGCCGTTTAGCGAAAGCGGGTTTTATTGCATTTGCGCCTGATGCGCTTTTTTCACTCGGCGGTTATCCTGGCAATGACGATGAAGGTCGGGCAATGCAGCAATCATTAGACCGAAGCAAAATTGAGCAAGACTTTGTTGCCGCGGCTAAGTTTTTGAAAGACCATCAGCAAAGTAATGGCAAGCTGGGCGCGGTCGGCTTTTGTTTTGGTGGTTATATTGTGAATTATCTTGCCGCCGTGGAGGCTAATTTAATTCAAGCTGGGGTGCCTTTTTATGGCACCCCAGCGGCTAAAGCACTTAGAAAAAACATCAAAGCCCCTTTACTGATTCAGTTAGCTGAATTAGATGAAAGAGTGAACGCAACATGGCCAGAATATGAGGAGGATTTAAAAGCCGTTAATGTGCCATATCAAATGCACATGTATAACAAAGCCAACCACGGATTTCATAACGACTCTACCGGCCGTTATGATGAAGCCAATGCAGAGCTTGCTTGGCAGCGAACATTAGATTTTTTCAATAAACAAATTAGTTAACCATTTTATTTTAATGATAAATATCTACATGGATGTGGATATAGGAAAGTAAATTTGAATACTTGTGCCTTTATTTAATTCAGACTTTACGACAATCTTGGCGTCATGTTGCTCGAGTATTTGTAGCACTATTGACATACCGATACCCGTTCCAGTCCCGACGGGTTTTGTGGTGTAAAATGCATCAAATATTCTTTGCTGAACCTCTTCTGACATTCCACAACCATTATCGGTAACATTTAATAATATCTCATCATTAACTTGAGTCAGGTCGACACCTATCTTTGAGGTATGATTTGTCATGTACTCGCATGCCTGTATGGCGTTAACCAGAATATTAATGAGCACTTGATTGAGCTCACCAGAGTTAAAGATGATCTTTGGCACTGGTTGTAGATTTTGTGTAACAAGGACATTTTTAAGTTTCGGTCCTAATAACTTTAACGCTATCTCAACAGCAAGCAGTAGATCGACTTCTGATAACTGATCAGCATCTGTTCTCGCAAAAAATAATAGGTTTTTAACAATATCTTTTATGCGTACCAACCCATGTTCGGTATCAGAAATCAGCTCAGGTAAGTCGCTCATTATAAAGTTGATATTTCGAGTGTCAGCCTCATTTAAGCTGTCTTTCGGTATCACGTTAAGCAAGTCTGAAACGTAGGCATTTAAGGTTGTTACGTTACTGCTGACAAACGCGAGCGGGTTATTAATTTCGTGAGCTACGCCCGCCGCTAATGTGCCTAATAATGCCAGTTTTTCTTGCTGTATAAGTGATTTTTGTTGATTTTTAATTTGCACTATTTGGCTTTCAAGTAATACGTTTCTTTCGTATAACTGACGTATGGAATCTTCGAGCAACTGCTCGACCTCAATACGTGCTTTTTTCTCTCGCTGATAGGCTGCTAAATATGGATCAGGTTTATCAGTCATTAATTAACTCAATATTTAAAATACATTTTTCATCACCATGGTGCATACAGACATCATGCTTAATGGTGATGGCTTGTTGATAATACTCTGCAGCGCCAAAGATAAGGCCTTCTGCACAAAAACATAATTTACGTGGTGAATGATAAGTTAGTTCAATATTGTGGTTATTTACTAGTACACAACTAATGGTGGGTAAAGCGGGTTCATGGTAAAGCTTGTTCACTTCAACATGAATAACATTATGAATACCCATCACCAAGGAAGTGAAACCTGAAAAACGTGTCATTACACCAGTATGTCTAGTGGCTAATCCTGAAAATAAATACTGTCCAAAGGCTTTTACTACTTGTTGCAGAGGAACATTGAGCAGCGCAGCAACATCGGTTGCAATGGCAAATAGCTCCGTTTCAGGGTAGTTTTTAGCAGACACATAAACCCGATTTTGTGGCGTATGTTTTTCAAGTAATGTGTTCCAAACCTCCATGCCAGCTTGTTCAACTATCATTTCTTCAAGCACATTAAAGATAATGCCTTTCATAGCGCCTCTCAATTTTAGTCTATGTGAAATAAAGTACAGAGTGTAACTTGTCTTATTTGTCCCCTGAGTATGGCAATGATTGCAGCGTAAAACCAGTGTTTAAAATAAATACTAATAGTTTTTGACATTCAAGGTTGTCGTCACCATAATGTTTAGAGGACAAATGAGACAATGTGGAGATTGTAATGCCGATACCTGTAACCATTGCCGACGATTCAATGATGTCAAGAAAAGTCGTTAGACGCGCTTTACCCGCGGATTGGGATATTGAAATAACCGAGGTCACTAATGGTAAAGAAGCTCTTGAGGCCGTTGAAGCTGGAAAAGCTGACGTTCTTTTCCTAGACTTAACTATGCCTGAACTCGATGGCTTTGGTGTACTCAGCTACTTAAATGAGCATAAAACGAAAACTATCGTCATTGTGATTAGTGCCGATATACAGCCAGAAGCGAAAAAGTTAGTCGACAAGCTTGGAGCGTTTCGGTTTTTGCACAAGCCATTGAACTCTGAGCAATTATCACAAGCATTAACAGATGTGGGGTTGATATGATTTATCAATTAAGTGAACTGCAGCGTGATGCATTACAGGAGTTGATGAATATTTCAATGGGCCAAGCAGCCAATTCGTTAGCGAGGTTAATTGGCGCTAAAATTACCCTTTCTATTCCACTCATTTCATCTGTTACCCCCACTGAATTTGTCGATATGATCAGTTCCGATGTCATGTGGCATACTCGGCAATCTTTTTTGGGCACAGTGAAGGGTGAGGTCGTTTCGCTACAATCGCACGCGGGTTGTGAAGCCATTGCTGAGCTGATGGATTATGAGCTGCCTTTGTCAGATATTACCCGCGAAGAGCTTTTGCTTGAACTGTCAAATATTCTAGCTGGAGCCTGTTTAAATGGTTTTGCCGAGCAGTTAGAGCTGACCACCAAGCTGAGCATGCCGACAGTATTTGAACCGGAAAAACTGTCGCCAGAACACTATCGTTGGGCTCACACTTTACTCATGGAAGTTGAATTTAAAGTAGAGTCCAGTCATTTTGATTCAAAAATTGTTATTTGTTTAGAAGCAGAGTCAATTTCGACGTTATTAAGTCGATTAAATAGCTTGTTGGAGTAACGATGACGACCCTCGCAGTATTAGAGAATCTGACTGCAAAATTGCCTTTAGGGGTATGTGTTCTTAATGAGCAATTAGAAATAGAGTACTGGAATGACTTTTTTGCTGATCGGCTGAACATCAGTTGTGACCAAGTAAAAGGGCAAAATTTGCTGACTCTTTTCCCAAATGAAGCAAAATATTTAAAGAAAAAGATCAACAGTGTATTTGTATTGAACAATGCTAGTTTTTCATATTGGGAACACAGACCACACGTATTTTTATTCAGTAGTAGCCGCCCAATCACAGGCGAAGAAACATTAATGTACCAAAACATTGAGTTTATACCGTTACACGTTAGCAATAATGTGGTTAAAACCGTATGCATGATAGTACAAGACGTCACTGAGTTAGCGAGTTATTACCAGGGTAAGAAACAACTTTCTGAAGAGTTAGCACAAGAACACTCAGCATTACTGGCGCTAAACACTAAACTAGAAGCCGCACAGAATCAGTTATTACAAGCAGACAAAATGGCCGCCATTGGGCAGTTGGCTGCGGGCGTCGCTCATGAGATAAACAATCCTATTGGTTTTATTCATTCTAATTTACAAAGCCTACAAGATTATTCAACTAAGCTATTAAATTTGATCAGCTTTTATGAAAAGGTGGTGAATAAAACCCAAAATAAAACCTTTATGGCTTTGCAGCAAGAAATGCAAGAGCGCAGTCAATATTCGTTTTTACGTGAAGACATGCCTGAATTAATTAATGAGTCGATTACCGGAATAGATCGTGTCACTGATATTATAAAAAATCTTAAAGTGTTTTCACATGTCGACAGTAGTGAATGGCAGCATGCTAATATTATTGAAGGTATTGAAAATACGTTAAAAATTGCCAACAGTCAGCTTAAATATAATGTTGAAGTCCATCGCGAATTTCAGCAGCCATTACCGACATTATTTTGCCATCCAATGCAGTTAAACCAGGTGTTTTTGAATTTAATTGTCAATTCAGCCCAGGCTATTGATGGTAAAGGGCACATTTACATTAAGGTATCGGCGAGCAGCACAGCATTGGTTATCGAAATAAAAGATACCGGTTGTGGCATAAGTGAATCGGCACAGCGTAAAATTTTTGAACCATTTTACACCACTAAACCTGTAGGTCAGGGGACCGGCTTGGGACTGTCATTGTCTTACAGTATCGTGCAAAAACACAAAGGTAGTATTGTGGTAAGCTCCGAACTTGATGTGGGCACCACCTTTATAATAACCCTGCCATTATTAACGCCTGGTGACGTTGAAATACCATCATAGTAAGCGATCTTAACAAGAGAACAATTGCGTTAAGCGCGCATTAAACTCATCACACACTTGATTAAGATTGCCCCCATCTCTTAGCGCGGCTTCTGCCTGTTGTGCTGTTGCACTCACGTCATGTAACCCTAAGCAGGCACTGGTTCCCTTAATTTTATGAAATAGCATGACAACTTGTTTATGCTCTGAGGTTGCCGCAAGCAAATTTAACTCGTCAGGTATGGCGCGTAAACTTTCTAGGTAGTCCTGTCGTAACTCGTCGAATCCGTCCATCTCTTGTTGTGCACTCATACTAGTAATATCTTCATTAGGCAGTGTTATATCATGTTTTGATAAACAAAATTGTATGGTATTTAACAGTTGTGTTTTATCAATAGGCTTGCAAAGCGTTGCGTTAAAAGGCGATACGGTGTCGCTTACAGGGTGCTGTTCAAACACATCTGCACTCAGTGAAATAATCACCGATTCAAACCCATGACGTCTCATTGCTTGACCCGCGCTCAAGCCATCCATTATTGGCATTTGCTGATCCATAATAATGATATCTGGGCGATGTTTGAGGGCAATATCCAAGGCTTGTTGACCATTCTCCGCAAACAATAAATCCATATTAAGTGACTTAACGTAAGCAGCCACTAAGATGCGAATGTCTTCAACATCATCAACAATGAGCAATTTTCTACCATGACTTGCACTGGTAGGCAATTCAGTTGCTATTACAGTCGAGTCTTTTATTGGTTTTTGCGAAGCGCTGTGGGTGTTAAAACTCAGCATGAAAGTCGACCCTTGACCAATCTCGCTGGTTACCGTGAGTGATATGTCCATTGCATCAGCAAGTTGTTTGCTAATATACAAGCCAAGTCCTGTACCGCCATAATCTCGACTCGTGCTGGAATTGGCTTGGGTAAATGCCTCAAACAGGGTGGACTGTTGCTGTTTGCTAATGCCAATACCTTGGTCTATTACTTTGATGCTACAGCTTTGCGCTGTTGTTTTTTCAGCTTTAAGGGTAATCGATCCTGTGGCGGTAAACTTTACCGCGTTACTGAGTAAATTAAGTAATATTTGTTGTAATCGGAAAGGGTCGGCCATGATATGAACGTCAGCAATGTCACTGACATCATAGTCAATAGACAAGCCCTTTTTGTGCGCCATTTGTGCCGTGCTATCGATAAAGTTAGTCATAAAATGGGCAAGATTAATCGATTCTAATGCGATGCGCATTTTGCCTTGCTCAATTTTAGCTGTATCGAGAATATCATCAATTACATTTTGTAAGTGCAGAGTATTTTGATTTATACGATTAAGCGTGCGGTAGGTATCGCCCGTCGCTTCACTAAGCAGTTCTTCAGTAAAACCCTTAATAATAGTAATCGGTGTGCGGATCTCATGACTCATATTTGCTAGAAACCGGGTTTTAATTTCTGCGAGCAGTTTTGCTTTATCACGTTCTTGTTCCAGTTGCTGAGTTCTGTCTTTGACTCTTGCTTCTAATTCATTATTGAGAGTGCTCACTTCTGCCATTGATTTGTGCATAGCTTTGCGAGAATCGATTACTCGCTTTTGCAAACCATTAATGCTTTCAGACAATACTTCAAACTCAAGTGCTGTGGTGGTAAATGTCAGAGGCTGTGTATTAGGTTTATCAGATCGCCAGCGATGAGTGTGGCGGGTAATTTGTTCTAATGTATTGGTGTACTGATGAATTAATCGCCCAGACAACACTGTGATGTATTGCAGCAATAACAACGCTGATATCATCGCAATCGATAAATAAATAAAATAGCGAATCACAAATGAGCGGGTGTCTAAATAGTACAGCGCAGTCCAATTCAATTCGTCTAGGTGTTTTCGTATAACGATATAACGACCGTCAGATGTGAAGGCAATTGGTTCAACTTTATTAAATATATGCTGTCCAAACACAGAGCTTGTGAAAGGTGTCATTAATGGCCGTTCTGTCCAGACACGACCTAACTGTCCTAAGGTATCGCTACCCCAAATTTTCTTCGAGTCTCTGTCGAGTAAAATACGGTTAGAATCCATATCATCTGAAGATTTGAAGGTATTGGTTAACGTTTTAAGATTGACAGAAATCTCGACTACCCCATCAAATGTGCCATTTTGGAAAAGCGGTGCGCTGACCGCAAATAATCGATCTTCACCCAGTCCTCTTCCCTGAAAGGTCTCACTGACATAGCTTTTGCTCAGTTCCTTAGGTTTACTGAAATAACTCCGGTCGGCAACCGATGTCTTTTGCATTTTACTGTTAGGTAAGTCGGCTTTATAAAATAGTGAAATAAGGCCATTCTTATCGGTGACCAGTGCAGATATCAGTTCTGCTTGTTGTTCAGTTAACTTACGTAATGTGTTTTGGTCAATATTGTCATGTCCTAAACTGGCGATAAGTTCTGTATTGCCGATATACCGTTCGATATGACGTTGAATTTCATTAATAAATTTACTTTGTTCATTATCGTAATACTGCAGAACGGATGATATGTGGAGACTGATAGCACCTTGTAAAATAAATGCGATTAAAATAGTGCAGGGTACGGCGCTATACAAACCAATTCGATGGCTTAACTGCAGCTTTAAGCTTTGATTTTTTTGATTTTTTGGGGTGATTGTAATGGCATTTAGCATTAACGCCGTTTTGGTACATAAAATAAAAATACAACCGTTTAACAGTGTCGCACTGACTAATAACGCTGGCGATTCAGTAAAAATGGGATACGCAAATTGATGGTAGATAAAGCCTATGGCGACAGTATAAACACCCATTACTCGCCAAAGAGGTTGTTTCAAATTTAATGTTAATAACATCAAGCAAAACAGCTGCAAGATGCTGTTAAATAATTCAATATTACTTGCTATTGGAACGCTGACGATAGCAAGAGCCAACAGAGACCAGATAAAACCTAAGCGAATGAGGATAATTGAAAAGGCAATGTTACCGATGAGAAAAGGTACGACAATAGGCAGTTCGATCGCCATAGCATTGGCGATAAATCCCAACAGCGTTGTGGTGCAAAAAAACCATAATCGTCTTAATGAAAACGACTTTGAGTAAAATAGTCTGGTAACAATATCCATCATATCGGCACGATTACCTGTAAAAAGTGCGGGTAAATATTATTGTTAATTCGGTTGTTGAGCTGTTCATATATTTTATTCTGCCTGGGTATCTGTTTGTTCAACTCGCTCTGCTTTGATGAGCAATTTTTCGTTATTTTTTGTCTGATAGCGGTATAAGTTCTGCAGTGTTTTCTCGCAAAACACATGGCCTTTAGGCAATAACAACATGTGTTTACGATTGTATAAATTTTGAGTTAAGCGCATACCTTCGGTGATTTGTTCAATAAGCAGACCATCATCTAATTGCGCATCTGAATGGTTAATCGTTTCTTGGTCCTGGTAAGCAGTAATGATTTGCCCTAGCACATTGACGACTTTGGGGTCATACACGTTACCTTGCTGTAGTTTTATGTGTTTATATATTTCTTCTTTGGTGAGGTCTTTAGTTTGGTCTTTTGCATTTTGTTGTTCAAATAACGCTAACCAAAAGTCTCTTGCGACGGCTAATATACGAGCCCCAATATGAATGTTTTGTGCCACTTTTTGTAACGGTTCACCCGTACCGTTATAGTGCTCATATTGACTGCCAATGATCTCACTAATCGTCGATAGGTGAACCGCTGGTGCCAGCATTTCTTCTGCCAATTGCGGGTGTTGAAAAAAGCGTTTTTGGGCTGCACTACTGAGTTGGTCGTAGGGGCCAGTAAGACAATGTGCAGGCAAGCCTAGTTTACCCAGTTCACAGTATAGACCTGCTTTACTGATTAACTCGACATGAGCTTTATTCATCTTTAATGCAGTGGCTATGTGACCACATGTTTCACTCACTTGCAGTGCAAACTTGCCATTTAATGCTGGGTTAATACTGATCAAATTATAAAGAACTTCAAGTGTGGCTTTTTGCTCATTACCACGTGTACTGGCCAACAGTTTGTATTGATATAATGTCTTTTTTAATTGGGTAGTTCGTTGCTGAACCATCTCTTCTAAGTTATTGTTTAATTGTTTTAGTTGCTTGTTCTGCAGAGTGATTTTTTTTGTCAGCAACTTGTTAGCTTCTACGAGACGATAGATTTCTAAGCCTTCATGAACTTGAGCAAGTAGCTCTGCGTTATCCCAAGGTTTTTGAATATAACGATGAATTTTACCCACATTAATCGCACTAACGGTTGATTGAATATCAGAATATCCAGTCATTAAAATACGATAAGCATCCGGTTGAAGCACTGCCGCTTGTGCAAGGAATTCAGCACCTGTCATATTAGGCATACGCATATCTGAAATAATGATATTAACTTTTTCTGTTTGCATAAGTTCAAGCGCTTGTTGGCCACTTGATGACAGTAATAGCTTCACTTTTGAAGACATGAATAAGCGTTGCAGCGACTTCAAGATGCTGGTCTCGTCGTCGACACACAAAATAATAGGCATTGATGTTTCTAATGAGCTCATAATGTCCTTAATTTCTCGCTTGTCTTATTTGTCTCTTAGATTAAGTTATGCTATAACGGTTAATTAATCAAGATATATGATGGATAACATTCTATGAAGACATTACGACCGAGTGACATTGCGCAATATTGCGATGTACACCAGCGCACCGTAAGTCGATGGATTGCTCAAGGGCGATTAAAAGGACATAAGCTACCAGGTCGAGGTAATTATCGTGTATTACTAGACGATTTTATTATGTTTTTGCAAACCCAAAAAATGCCTATGCCTGAGGAGTTATTAAGTCACTCTAACCAAATTGATTCAGTGAAAGAATTGCCCAAGCGCATTTTAATTATTGACGATGAAATTGAAATTAGAAATGCGATCCGCCGCGTATTGATACCCAGCGGCTATGAGTTTTCATTTGCATCTGATGGATTTCAGGCTGGGGTTAAAGTGCTTAGCGATAAACCTGACCTTGTTACACTCGATTTATCTATGCCTGGATTAGACGGTTTTGAAGTTCTGCAGTTTATCCGCCAACAACCAGAGCTAAACCATCTAAAAATTTTAGTGGTGTCAGGGTTATCTGAAATTGAATTGCAAAAAGCATTAGATCTAGGCGCAGATGCCGTATTACCAAAACCATTCGATAATGAGCAATTGCGTTCAGCGGTAGATAAATTTTTTAATTAACTGGTAGAAATATGACGAATAAGCTGTTGATTGTTGATGATGAAGAGGCCATTTTACGGGCATTAAAACGATTGTTTGCTCGTGCAGGCTATCGGGTATTTACTGCAACCAGTGGTTATGACGCGCTCAACATCATGGCTCAAGAACATTGTCAGGTGATTATTTCTGATTTTAGAATGCCAGTAATGAACGGCTCGCAATTATTGGCGGCCATAAAAGCGCAATATCCTACAAGTCTGTGCATGATCCTCAGTGGTTTTACTGATTTTAGTTCAGTATTAGCGTTACTTAATTCTGGTACTGTGTTTCGTTTTTTACAAAAACCCTGGGATGAAACGCTTCTTTATTCCGAGGTTGAAGCCGCTTTTATTGCTTACAACAAACACTTTGACGAAAATGAAGTCAATCAATTAATGGCCAATAGCGCAGAAGCCCTGATTGAACTTTATCCTAACGGCCAGATCGGCAGAGTTAATGGTGTTGCCAAGCAAATATTTAATCTAGATTCCAGCAGTATTTTAATCGCCGATGTGTTTCCATTTTGCTCCTATGAATGTCTGTTAACGCTATTTAGTAGCAATATTGATAACGTGGTGCTAAAGGCAACCACTGGCAAAAATGTCGAATTCGTGTTAAAGAAAACGACAGATAAATCGCGCTTTTTTGAACTGCAATTTATGAATAAAAATGATGGTGCATTGCCATATAGAAAACAATTAGCCTCATTTTTAGATCAAAACGAAATCGTTAATTTAGCTGATTCACTGCTCGAGACCGTCAAGCCATTTGCGATGGTGGCCATCCACCTTAAAAATTACAGTTATTGGACTGAGATAATTGGCCAGGTGGCGACTGAAAAGTTATTTGATGATATTGCGTTAACCTTATTTACTCAGTCTAAAATATCTTCCTCAGCGTTAGCTTTTTTGACTAATGAACATTTTGTGTTGCTCATGGATAATTTTACCAACGAGCATGATTTGCACAAACAACTCACTGATTTTATCGCCCCCTTTAGTCATACTAGTTATTCAGACAAATCAGTCAGAGTTGAACTGGTCGTCACCTATTGTATCGCCAGAGAAGATGGTGATAATGCCGCCCAATTACTCAGCAATGCATTAATCTCTAATCGTTTACACAGAACGGGTCATTCGCATTTCTTTATGCGCTATGATGCGGCAATTATTGAGCAAAAACGCAAGCAACTGTTTATTAGCAAAGCCTTATTCCACGCGGTCGACAATCAACAACTCTATTTGCATTTTCAGCCTAAGTTTGATTTAAATCAGCGCAAAATTACCAGCTGTGAAGTGTTACTTCGCTGGGAACATCCACAATTAGGCAATATTTCCCCTGTGGTGTTTATTCCGATAGCAGAGCGAGAAGGGCAAATTATAGAGCTAGGTTATTGGGTCATTCATGCTGCGTGCATGGCAATATCAAATTGGACCCAAAAAGGTATCAAACTCGATAAAGTCGCAATAAATATATCGGGGAAACAGCTATCCCATGCCGATTTTATTCCCAGAGTGGAAGCATTATTAGCAGGATTTGATATTGATATGTCGACTCTGGAATTTGAACTTACCGAGTCATGGTTAGTTGATAATATTGAAGAAAGTGCAGAAAAATTAACTCGATTAAAAAATGCCGGTATCAGTATTGCCATTGATGATTTTGGTACTGGTTACTCATCCTTATCTTATCTTTCAAAACTGCCTATTGATGTGTTAAAAATTGATCGGTCGCTAATTATTGATATCTCAGACAATTTAAATACTCAAAGCATGGTCGGTAATATTACCCGAATGGCCCACGACTTAGGCATGAAAGTTGTTGTGGAGGGGGTAGAGCACATTGAGCAAATGTTGATCCTTGAAAAACTTAACTGTGATGTCATTCAAGGCTACTTTATTGCTCGGCCTCAAGATGAAGACAGTTTTACTCGGTTGATTGCCAATGCCGACGCATCAATTGCTGCGGTAATGGGGGGAATATGAAAAAATTATCTGTGCTGTTCATCGATGATGATATGTTTATGCTTAAAGCACTGCAACGCACCGCTCGACGAGCTCAGCCAAACTGGGACTTTTATATTTGTGAAGATGCCCTAAGTTGGCAAGATGCATTGCCTCATGGGGTGTTGCCCGATGCAATATTTTGCGATTACCTTATGCCTGAAAAAAATGGCGATGAGCTTCTTGAAGAAATAGCTGCGATTATTCCCTCATCAGTAAGAGTATTACTCACTGGCGATACCGCCGAAGATGTGGTCTCAAAAGTTAGTGAAGTGTCGCAT
Source organism: Shewanella sp. 5S214 (assembly GCF_041439795.1). Classification (NCBI taxonomy): domain Bacteria; kingdom Pseudomonadati; phylum Pseudomonadota; class Gammaproteobacteria; order Alteromonadales; family Shewanellaceae; genus Shewanella; species Shewanella sp. 5S214. Next base: position 150,477 of record NZ_JBGOOV010000001.1, on the reverse strand, counting down.
TTTGTACTAAAAAAACCCTTTGCAGCAGCTGATTTAGAAGATGTGTTCTTTTGTTTGGAACGCCTCGATTCGCTTAATTTTAGTTTAGAAATGCGTAACAAATTAGGTCGAATTGGCTATTTTTTTCCGTTACCCGAAATAGCTGCACAGTTAAGAACATTATTTGCCATTGATGAAGTTGATATTGGACAAACTGCAGACCTTATTAAGCAAGAAGCGTTTATTGCGGCAAAAATTATTCAAATCGCCAATTCGGCTTTTTTAGGCTACCACAGTAAAACCGTTTCGTTAGAAGAGGCCATCAAAAGATTAGGTCTTAAAATGACAGAAACCATTGTAATATCTATGCTTGTCAATAATTGTATTGCGCCAAAATTACCCATAGAAATTCACAAAAAGGTTAATGAGTGGGCTTTTAATTATTCAAAACTTAGTCGCCAGTTAAGCCAGTCATTGGGCTTTAAAGCCGTTCAACTTGATAATGTGTTTATTGCTTCGTTACTCAGTGGCATTGGTCGTTTAGTGTTTATTGCTGAAGCAAATGAATTTATTAATATCGATGCCGATGATAATAAAATGATACTCGATGAAGCAACCTCGTTAACTGTGTATATATTGACGCTATGGGGCTACCCGCTGGAATTATGTCAAATCATTTTAATGCAAGACAAGCCTGACTTTGCCGCAAAAGGCTTAACAGACCAAAAGTTGGGGCTCATTATGTATGTAGTGAAAGTATTTTTGTCTGGTCAACTTGATGAATTTGCAAAAAGCAATCTAAAAACCTTGATAGAAGATGTCGATATTATTGATTGGATAGATAATTGTTAATAGTAAAATGTAATCAAGGATGATTACATTAATCTCACTCTTCGCTGGCTAATTTGTATCATAATTGTCGTGCTGTTATTTATTAATACTTAACGATCTCCCACGTCTAGATAACATAGCCTAATTGTCTTTAGCTAAAGCCACTGATACTTCGCATTTACATAACCAGCTTTCGGATGCTCAGAAGCACGTTACACCGACAAAAAGTGATGGCCTAAGCGCGTAAAATTTGGCTCATTATTCTCATAATGTTTGACGTTAGTTGCCCAAGGGGCATGCCTGTGTAGCGATTAAGCTGCTCGACATAGTGGATAATATTATCTGTTTACTATGTTGCGCAGGATATGTCAGTCAGCTTATGGTTGCAGCTGTTTGTTTACCCATTATGGATTTCGATTAAGGTGTGATTCTTGTATTTGTTGCCGCAATAATCATTTTGTTTCTGAGCCATTTATTCGCTGGCTCTTTGTCGACATTAATATGCCAGTATAAATGCACCCCAATATCGGGTAATTCAACTGGCATGGGGTAAATGGCGATATCAAGCATTTGACCGTACATGGCTGCGGCCGTTTTCGGTAATGTCAGTAACATGTCGTTATTTAAGATCACTCTACACGCCGATAACGCATGCTGACACCGTAGGGATATTTTACGATGTAAACCGATACGTGACAGTTCAAAATCTTCTAAGCTAGGTCCGGTTGAGCGAGATGACACCAATACATGCTCTAGGCGCAAATAAGTCTCTAAATCGAGTGCGTCGGTAATAGCTGGGTGATTTTTACGCGCAATAACAACCAGTTGATCTAACTCTAACTGCGTATGCATAATATTGTTGCTGACAGGGATTAAGGTATCAATGGCCAAATCGATGTCGCCACTGGCCAGTTTGTTTTCAAGTTCTGTGCGTCTTACTCGCTTATTACTGCTTAAATTGATTGCTGGCGACTCTAACGACAAGCTTTGTTGCAAGATAGGCAAATAGTAAGGTTCTAAAGAACCGTGTAAGGATAATGAAAAGCTTTTGCGTGAGGTTAATGGCTCAAACTGTCTAGATTGCACTAAACATACTTGTAATTGGTGCAAGGCTTCGCGCACATCATCTATTACATTCTTTGCCACCGGAGTCGGGCGCATTTCATTACCTTGCCTGATAAATAAAGCATCATCAAAATGAGTGCGTAATTTACCCAGCGAGTGACTCACAGCCGGCTGGGATAGATTCAATACCGATGCCGCTTTAGTGATATTACCTTCGCAATAGATTGCATCAAACACCACAAACAAATTCAAATCAATTTTCATATTTACTCCAGTGATCCCTTACTGTGCATTAACACCACCTAAGATGGGCATACTATTTAAATTATAAATAGTAGGGTATTAGAACTATTCATTTGTTCAATTTAGATGTTGGCATTAGCATAGTCAAGTAGATTCGATATAGCGTAAAACGCATGCAAAATGACCGTTATGACAATCAAATAAACGATGTGATACAGCAGATTAAACGGCTGCAATTACATTTAAGTTAGCAACGATTCATTGTTTACCTATTGAGTCATCATTCTTTTACTCAGTCAGAGACACGACATGGCAGCAATTTATTTGATTCGACACGGGCAAGCCTCATTTGGCAGCACTGATTACGATCAATTATCAAACAAAGGTAGCCAGCAGGCGAGATTGTTGGGCGAGTATTGGCGTTCAAGAGGGGCCCCGAGTCAGTTTTATTGCGGCGACTTGCTGCGTCACGGCCAAACGTTAACTCACTTTGTCAATGGATACCAAGGTGAGACCACGCCTATGGTTATCCACTCGGGTTTTAATGAGTTTGATCATGTCGAGATTTTGCAGCAATACAATCCCCAGTGGAATAACTTTGCCAAAATGAATGACGCGCTAAACCAACTGGATGAGCCCAATAAGGCACTGCAGCAAGAATTTTATCAAGCACTTAAACGCTGGATTTCAGGCGATAACCATCATGAGTATAAAGAGAGTTGGCCGCAGTTTCAGGCGCGCTGTATTCGTGCATTGCAAGATATTATTCAACAGCAATTGAGTCATAAACGCCAGTTACGTGCGGTGAACCATGAACCTAAACCGTCTAAAGACATTTTAGTGTTCACCTCAGGCGGTACCATTTCAGTGATCATCCAGCACATATTAAAATTAAACGATCAACAAACATTAGCCATTAATCAACAAACCAGAAATACCAGCGTGACCAAATTACTGTTTTCGGAAAATATGCTGAGCGTGGATTATTTTAATAACTATAGCCATTTAGAGCAGGCTGGTGATGAGTGGATCACCTATAAGTAAACTTAAGTGCCGTTACACGTTTAAAAATAAGCTTCAAATGGAGTAACGTAAATATTGACTGACGCTATCAACAGCCTCTGTTTACTTGCTGAGTTCAGCGAGCAAAACCAATATAACAATTTAACCCGAGTACAATTCATTCGAAGCTATTAACTCGAAAACGATTAACCCAAAATAATAAGGAAATAACATGAACAAGGGCGATTTATTTGATTTAACAGGGAAAGTTGCTTTAGTCACCGGAGCCAGCCGTGGTATTGGCGAAAGTGTTGCTAAAGTATTAGCCCAGTATGGTGCTCATGTGATTGTATCAAGCCGAAAACTTGAAGCCTGCCAAACCGTGGTAGATGAAATTGTTGCCGCAGGCGGCAGTGCACAAGCCATTGCCTGTCATATTGGCGAGTTAGATCAAATTGACTCAATCTTTGCTGCAATCAAACAGCAACATGGCAAGCTGGATATTTTAGTCAATAATGCTGCCGCAAATCCTTATTTTGGTCACATTATCGATACCGATTTAATTGCCTTTCAAAAGACGGTTGATGTGAATATTCGGGGGTATTTCTTTATGTCGACTAAGGGCGCGCAATTAATGAAAGACAGTGGCGGTGGCGCTATTGTCAATGTCGCGTCAGTTAATGGCGTGATCCCGGGCGATTACCAAGGTATCTACTCTATTACCAAAGCGGCAGTGATTTCAATGACACAAGCTTTTGCTAAAGAGTGCGCCCAATTTAATATTCGCGTAAATGCATTATTACCCGGTGGTACCGACACTAAATTCGCTTCTGCTTTAGTAGATAACCCAGCCATTCTTAAACAAATGATGCATCACGTACCGATGAAGCGCGTGGCACAACCTGATGAAATGGCCGGCACTGTATTATATTTAGTCTCAAATGCATCAAGCTACACCACAGGTACAGCGATTAATGTTGATGGCGGTTATTTGATTGGTTAACGGCTTAACACTCAAGCTGACTCCAATGCCAAACGCTTAAGCCAACTGAACAAGACAAACAACATAAAAATAAAGCATCAATTAACGCTAGGAAGCAAATATGAATAGCGACAAAAACACCAGTGTAAATAGATTATTTGAACCCTTTGTCACAGCATCATTGTCACTCAAAAATAAGACGGTGATGGCGCCAATGACTCGAGCATTTTCGCCTAATTATATCCCTAATGATGAAGTAGCAGCCTATTACCGTAGACGCGCCGAAGGCGATGTAGGCCTGATTATCACTGAAGGGACATTTATCTCCCATGAAGGGGCGAATGGATACGAGAATGTGCCAGCGATTTATGGTGACCAAGCCTTAGCAGGTTGGAAGCATGTTGTTGATGAAGTGCATGCTGTTGGCGGCAAAATTGCGCCTCAACTTTGGCATGTGGGTTCGGTAAGAAAGTCAGGTATAGGTCCACATAAAGAGGCACCAGCCTATAGCCCTTCAGGTTTGTATAAGCCTGGTGCTGCTAACGGCGTTGCCATGACCCAAGACGATATCGACGCCGTGGTTGCATCATTTGCTCAAGCCGCGCTCGATGCTAAAAACATCGGTTTTGATGCCATAGAGGTGCATGGCGCTCATGGGTACTTAGTTGATCAGTTTTTCTGGGAAGGGACCAATCAACGCACCGACAAATATGGTGGTTCATTAGAAAATCGCACCCGTTTTGGTGTTGAAATCGTGAATGCCATCCGCGCTGCTGTGGGTAATGACTTTACCATTATCTTCCGTTTTTCGCAGTGGAAACAACAAGATTACAACGCCAAGTTGTGCCAAACACCTGAAGAACTTGATACATTTTTAGGTTTATTAAGTGATGCTGGCGTTGATATTTTCCATGCCAGTACTCGTCGTTTTTGGGTTGCAGAATTTGCGGGTTCAGATCTTGGGCTTGCTGGTTGGACTAAAAAATTGACTAACAAGCCGGTGATCACTGTGGGTAATGTCGGCCTAGATGCTGATTTTATCGGCGAGGGCAATGCTGATTTGTCGGGTACTTCAAATCCAACCGGTATTGATGAGTTATTAGTGCGCTTAAACAATGATGAATTTGATTTAGTTGCCATTGGGCGGGCGCTATTAGTTGATCCTCAGTGGGTAAAAAAAATCCAGCACAACGCCATTGATGAAATTAAACCGTTTAATAAGAAGTCATTAATGTCGTTGAGTTAATCGCTTAAGTCAGTGGGTCTAGGCTCATTACCACAGCGATTAACGCCGTTATTACCGGGTAAAAGGATACAGTAATGAATTTTGAATACAGCGAAAAAGTTCAAGGATTAATCAAGCGAGTCAACGACTTTATGGATTTACATGTATTTCCTGTCGAAGAAGAAATGCATAAGCAAGTTGAGCTCGAACCATGGTCAACGCCGCCGTTAATGGAACAACTTAAAGCCAAAGCCAAAGCTGAAGGTTTATGGAATTTGTTTCTACCGGTTGCCTACGGTAAATACAGTGCTGGATTAACTAATTTAGAATATGCCCCGTTGGCTGAAATTATGGGCAAGGTTATGTGGGCGCCAGAAGTATTTAACTGCGCGGCACCCGACACCGGCAACATGGAAGTACTGGCCAAATACGGTAATGAAGCACAAAAGAAACAATGGTTAGAGCCTTTACTGGACGGAAAAATACGCTCTGCTTTTGCAATGACAGAACCTGAAGTCGCCTCAAGCGATGCCACTAATATTGAACTGAGCATAGTGCGTGATGGCAATGAATACGTGATTAATGGCCGCAAGTTTTACATTAGCGGCGCATGTCGCAAACAGTGTGAAATCATGATTGTGATGGGTAAAACAGATGCTGAAAATAGCAACCGTTATATTCAGCAATCTCAAGTGCTTGTACCGATGAATACCCCTGGTGTCACCATGGTAAGACCGATGAAAGTGTTCGGCTATGATGATTCACCTGAAGGCCATGCTGAGGTAACGTTTACTAATGTGCGAGTGCCGCTGGATAACATTATTGCTGGCGAAGGCAAAGGTTTTGAAATTGCTCAAGGACGTCTTGGCCCTGGGCGTATTCACCACTGCATGCGTTCAATCGGTATTGCTCAGCGCGCGCTCGATTTAATGTGTAAACGCGTTGGCGAGCGTATTGTATTTGGTCAACCTATGATCAAACAGCAGTCGGTTCGCGAAGATATAGCCAAATCAGCCTGCCAAATTGAACAAGCACGTTTGATGACCTTAAAAGCAGCCCAGAAAATGGACACAGAAGGCAATAAAGCGGCTAAAGAATTGATCGCTATGATTAAAATTGTTGCCCCAAGTATGTCTCTTGATGTGATCGACCGCGCGATTCAATGCCATGGCGCTGTGGGTGTCAGTCAAGATACTTTCTTAGCGCATGCCTGGGCTGGCCAGAGAACATTGCGTTTAGCGGATGGTCCAGATCAAGTGCATATGATGCAGCTGGGGCGTGATTTAGTAAAAAAGATAGTTGGGTAAATAAATGCTTAGGGTGAAACGCAGTAAGCGTTTCACCCCGTAATCGTACTTTTTCTCAGCCAAGCTAAATCCATCAAACAACGAGAGTATTGCTAAATGTCACAAGTATTCCCCATTGATAATGAACAACTTAGCGCTTATTTAGAGCAGCATGTCGCCGACTTTACAGGGCCGATCACCTTAGAAAAATTTTCAGGTGGTCAATCCAATCCCACTTACAAAGTGACCTCGCCAACGGGTGTGTATGTGTTGCGTCGTCAACCGCCGGGTAAATTATTAAAATCAGCACATGCAGTCGATCGTGAATATCGGGTATTAGATGCACTAAAAGACAGTTATGTACCTGTGGCAAAAGTATTTCACCTGTGTGAAGACTGCAGCGTTATTGGTTCAATGTTTTATCTGATGGAGTTTTGCGATGGCACTGTGTATTGGAGTGCATCATTAGCCGAAATAGACAGTAATGATCGACGCTCAGCTATGTATGACGCGATGAATAAAGTCTTGGTCGCGCTGCACAGTGTCGATGTTGATGCCGTCGGTTTAGCTGATTATGGTAAAGCGGGCAATTACTTTGCACGTCAACTCGGTCGCTGGACATCACAATATCGCGCCACAGAATTACACAACATTGCTGCCATGGATGCCTTAATTAACTGGCTTGAAGATAATCTACCCAGTGATGATGGTCGTGTTTGCTTAGTACATGGTGACTTTCGCTTAGACAACATGATGTTTGCCAAAGATTCACCAGAGGTTATTGCTTTACTGGATTGGGAATTATCGACCTTAGGCCATCCCTTTGCTGATTTAGCATACCAATGTATGCAACTGCGGATGCCAGCAGGCATGGGCAGCATTGATGGTTTAAAAGATATCGACCGCGCCAGCTTAGGGATTCCGTCTGAAGAAGAATATGTCGCTCGATATTGCCAACGCATGGGTATTGAGCAGATTGAGCACTGGGGCTTTTATTTGGCATTCAGTTTCTTCCGCTTAGCAGCGATTGCACAAGGTGTAGCCAAACGAGCAACAGAAGGTAATGCCTCCAATGAACACGCTAATAAAGTGGGATCATTTGTTGAGCCTCTGGCCAAAATGGCCTTAGACGTCATTGCTTGCGAAGCTAAAAAATAACATTAGATCAGCCGTATGATAAAACAACATCAAAAAGACCATCAATTACAGGAGTAACTCGCATGGATCCATTATTAGACTTTACCGGTAAGGTTGCTGTTATCACTGGCGCCGCTCAAGGCTTTGGTCAGTTACTGGCACAAGAATTAGCCAAACGCGGTGCTAAGTTAGTGATTAGTGATATTAATGAAGCAGGTGTTCGTAAGGTGGCGGAAGATATTGCCTCTCGCGGCGCTGAGGTTATCGCGATGAAATGTGATGTGTCAAAAGATGCCTCGTGTAAAGCTATGGTTGATACTGCGATTGAGCATTTTGGCCGAGTGGATATTGGGGTAAACAATGCCGGTGTTGCCCATGAATTTATGCCGCTTCATCAAATTGATGAAGCGATTATGGACAGTCAATTTGCGATCAATGTTAAAGGCGTGCAGTTTGGTATGCGTTATCAAATACAGCAAATGCTCAAACAAGGCGAGGGCGCGATCCTCAACGTGAGTTCTATGGCTGGGTTAGTCGGCGCCGCCAGAGGCAGTGCTTATTCTATGGCGAAACATGCGGTAATTGGCTTAACCAAAACCGGCGCGGTTGAGTACGGCCGTAATAATATTCGCATCAATGCGATATGCCCATTTTTTACCCTGACACCTATGGTGACCAATTTTGCTGATGCAGAAAAGCAAAAGAAAATGGCCGTTGGCGCGCCAATGAATCGCTTAGGTGAGCCTAAAGAAATTGTCGCGGTGATGCTGATGATGTTATCTCCTGCCAATACCTATATGACAGGCCAATGTATTGCGGTCGACGGTGGCGTATCAGCCTATTAAGTTGCGCTTTGCAGTCAGTGTTATTGACACGCCAGCTCGTGCCGTTAGCGTAAACACTTGCTGAGTCGTTCGCTACGTCATTTCCACGTTATAGAAGAAAACACAATAAGAAGAGAATATTATGCCTGCGACGTTAATGAATCAACGTGACCTAGAATTTATGCTGTATGAACTGTTTGATAGTGAAGCATTAACCAGCAGAGATCGCTATCAAGATCACGATCGCCAAACGTTTAATGAGGTGGTCAATACTGCCAAAATAATTGCAGAAAAATATTTTCTTCCTATTCGTCAAAAGCTTGATAGCCATCAGCCAACTTTTGACGGCAAAAAAGTACACATTATCCCAGAACTTAAAACCGCTATCGACGCAGTAAACGAGTCGGGCATTGGCGCTGCAACAGCAGATTATGAGTTAGGTGGCATGCAACTGCCGCCAATCATTGCCAGTGCAGCAGGGGCGTATCTCAGTGTTGCCGGTGGTGTTGGCATGGGGTACAACATGTTGACCACGGCAAATGCCAATTTACTGCAAGCCCATGGCAATGCTGAGTTGATTGAAACCTGGGTTAAACCTATGCGTGAAGGGCGATTTATGGGCACCATGGCCATGACAGAGCCCGGTAGCGGATCTGCTTTAGGTGATTTAATTACCAAAGCGGTAAAAGCCGATGATGGTACATATCGGATTACGGGCAATAAAATCTATATTTCCGGTGGCGATCACGATTTAAGCGACAACATCGTTCATTTAGTATTGGCTCGAATTCAAGGTGCACCTAAAGGTGTTAAAGGCATTTCGTTATTTGTGGTACCTAAGTTTTTACTTAATGATGATGGCAGCATTGGCGCAGACAATGACGTCGCTCTGGCTGGTTTGTTTCATAAAATGGGTGGTCGCGCGCAAACGTCAACGGCATTGAGTTTCGGTGAAAAACAGGGCTCCATTGGCTATTTAGTCGGTGAAGAACATTGTGGCTTGAAGTATATGTTTCACATGATGAACGAAGCCCGCATTATGGTCGGCACCAGTGGCGCAGTTTTGGCGGTAGCCGGATATCAATATTCAGTCGATTACGCCAAAAATCGCCCCCAAGGTCGATTACCCTCGTGTAAAGATCCACAATCACCTATGGTGAATATCATTGAGCATGCTGATGTAAAACGCATGCTGTTAGCCCAAAAAGCCTATGCGGAAGGGGCAATGGCGTTAGTGCTATATGGTACTCAATTAAGTGATGATGAACGTACTGCCGTCACAGTCGAGCAACGCCAACATGCCCATATACTGTTGGATTTCTTAACCCCCATTATTAAAACGTGGCCGTCAGAATATGGCCCCAAAGCCAATTCACTGGCGATTCAAGTGATGGGCGGTCACGGTTATATTAACGAGCATCCGGTTGAAATGTTCTATCGTGATAATCGCTTAAACCCGATCCATGAAGGTACTACTGGGATTCAATCATTAGATTTGCTCACCCGCAAAGTACCGATGAATAACTTACAAGGTTATAAAGCGACCTTAGCTGAAATGGTCATCACCATTGATGAGGCAAAACACTATCCCAGTTTACATGAGTTTTCTAGTCAATTAACCCAAGCAGTTGCGACCTTAAGTACCACAACCCAAGCAGTGTTAGCGGCAATGTCGACTAAGAATATTGATCTCGCTTTGGCCAATTCGGTTAAATATTTAGAGTTGTTTGGTCATGTGATTATTGCCTGGTTGTGGCTTAAGCAAAGTATTGTCGCCACTAAAGCGATAGCTGAACAACCGCATCAAGCTGATATGGATTTTTATCAAGGTAAATTGCTTGCGTGTCAGTATTTTTATCGCTTTGAATTACCTGAAATTAACGTCTGGTCAAACCTACTCGTTACCACTGACAGCACCAGCTTTGATATGCAGCCTGATTGGTTCTAATGTGAATTAAACCGACTTAAGGCGCTGTTAGGCTGATTGGTTTACCTAGCTTTAGGCGAGCGTTATAAAACCCAATTTAATGAAAACATTACCGCCCAGTGCAGTAATGTTTTTTGTTGTTAAAGCTCTCAAGATATTTGTTTCTATTAGCTGCCTTCCAAACGCCAAGCTATTCATATTGTGAATAACTTAGTATCAAAACTATTCATTTGTTTAATTTACCTAGCGCAACTAGCATGAGATATCGCTTAAATTTCATTCATGGATAGTACCGCGAAAGTATCAGAGGAAAGGGAATAATGCCGACAAAAATTAATCGCAATGATATTGCTAACTATATTGGCTACCAAGCAGCCGCTACAAACTGGTTCCAAATCACCCAAGATCAAATTAATCAATTTGCCGATTGCACTCTCGACCATCAATTTATTCACGTCGATGAAGAAAAAGCGAAAGCCACTCCTTTTGGTTCCACCATTGCCCACGGTTTTTTATCGTTATCTATGTTGTCTCATTTTGCTGAAGAATTTAGCCTGCTTATTGATGGCTTCTATATGGGGCTCAATGCCGGTTTCGATAAAGTCAGATTTTTGCAACCCGTTAGCGTCAATAGCCGCATTAGGGCACATGCGAAAATCCTTTCTATTGAAGAAAAAAAGCCGGGGCAATTTCGCTTATCGACCGAAGTGACCATTGAGATTGAGGGCGTTGATACACCGGCATTAGTTGCTGAGTGGATATCAGTACAAATGGTTAACTAATATTGGTTAAGTGATGATCGTTAATTCATCATGCTGGTACAGACAAAATAATAACAAATAAAAATAAACAGTTAAGGTAATAACATGACTATCAGTTTTGCAGGAAAAGTGGCTATTGTTACTGGGGCAGGTAACGGATTAGGCCGTTCACACGCGTTGGAATTAGCCAGACGTGGCGCCAAAGTCGTTGTTAATGATTTAGGCGGCGCACGTGATGGCAGCGGTGCATCTTCTGCAGCGTCACAAGAGGTGGTTAAGTTGATTGAAGCAATGGGCGGTGAAGCGATTAGCCATGGCGCTAACGTTGCCCATTTTGATCAAGTACAAGACATGGTGCAACAAACCATGGATAAATGGGGACGTGTCGATATTTTAATCAATAACGCCGGTATTTTACGTGATAAGTCGTTTTCAAAGATGACCTTAGATGACTTTAAACTGGTCATGGACGTGCATGTGATGGGCTCGGTTAACTGCACCAAAGCTGTATGGGACATCATGAAGCAGCAAAATTACGGTCGAATCGTGATGACGACGTCATCGAGTGGTATGTACGGTAACTTTGGTCAAGCCAATTATGGCGCGGCTAAAATGGCGCTGATTGGCCTAATGAATACCTTAGTGCTGGAAGGTGCGAAAAATAATATCCATATTAATGCGCTAGCACCTACGGCTGGCACACGTATGACCGAAGATTTAATGCCTGAAGAAATCGTTAAAGCCTTTGCACCAGAAGCGGTCACCGCAGGCATGCTGACTTTGTGTGACGATGACGCGCCCAATCGATTTATTTTATGTGCTGGCGCAGGCGGTTATTCAAGCGCGAGTATCTTTGAAACCGATGGCTGCTTTATTCCTAGCGCGAAACAAAGCCCAGAAACTGTGCGTGAACATTGGGATCAACTCACCGATCAACACAATCAAAAAGCCTTAGTGTCGGGTTCGCAACAAGGTGAAAAGTTTGTGATGAAAGCCATGGCGTTTATGAAATCTCAGGCTCTAGGGTGAATTGATTAGCAGCACACATCATTAAAAAAAAGGATTTGTCATGAGAGAAGCCGTCATTGTTTCAGCCGCCAGAACACCAATTGGTAAAGCCTATCGCGGCGCCTTTAACGATTTATCAGCCCCCACGTTAGCCGCTATTGCGGTTAATGCCGCGGTAGAAAGAGCCGGAATCGATCCAAATGAAATTGAAGACTGTATTTTTGGCGCCGCCTTAACCCAAGGTAACCAAGGCATGAATTTTGGTCGTCAAGTGGCCATGGCGGCGCAATTACCTGTGTCGGTGCCAGGCATGACGGTTGATCGCCAATGTTCATCAGGACTCATGTCTATTGCTATAGCTGCCAATCATATTGTTTGTGATGGTGCCCAAGTTGTGGTTGCCGGAGGTTGTGACTCTATCAGCTTGGTTCAAAACGATAAGATGAACATGCATCGCGCGGTAGATCCTAGCGTGAAAGCCTATCGACCAGCGATTTATATGCCGATGCTCGATACGGCTGAAGTGGTGGCTAAGCGATATAATATTTCACGCGAGGCACAAGATGCCTATGCATTATCCTCTCAGCAACGCACCGCAATCGCACAGTCACAAGGCCGATTTGATGCTGAAATAGTCCCGGTCAGTTGCACTATGCTGATAATGGATAAAGTTAGCGGCGAAATCAGTAAAGAGCAAGTGACCTTAACTCAAGATGAAGGCAATCGCCCATCGACAAATTTAGAAGGTCTAGCTGGCTTAAAAGCGGTTAAAGAAAATGGATCGATTACCGGTGGCAATGCATCACAACTATCAGACGGTGCAGCAGCGGTTGTGGTAATGGAACGTGAACTCGCCGAGCAACGAGGTTTAACACCATTAGGCGCGTATCGAGGCATGGTGGTGAGCGGATGTGAGCCAGATGAAATGGGCATTGGACCTATCTATGCAATTCCGAAACTGCTTGAGCGAAATGGCCTTAGCATTGACGACATAGGTTTATGGGAAATCAATGAAGCGTTTGCGGTTCAGGTCATTTATTGTGCTGAATATCTCGGCATTCCCGCCGATCGTTTAAATGTCGACGGCGGCGCAATCTCAATCGGTCACCCTTATGGTATGAGCGGCACACGTATGGTGATGCACGCCTTAATTGAAGGTAAACGCCGCGGCATTAAATATGTGGTTGTCAGTATGTGTATTGGCGGTGGTCAAGGCGCGGCTGGATTATTTGAAGTGTTATAAAATGACGCTTAAAAGATCAACAGCCATTGTTAATGGTTCGTTAAGTTTAAATTTAAGATTGGTGTGTAGATTTAAGGTTAGTGCTCAGTTTAATGACGCTAATGACATGATGCAAAATAATAATAAACATAGATAGCGGCTCGTGTATTAGGTTCTGTTGCGTATTTGAGATGGACTTTGCAGCTGCTAATAACATTACATTTTGGGGACAATATTATGGAAAAAATTTGGCTTGAAAAGAGTTATCCGCCCGGGGTTGAGTTTGAAATCGATCCTGATAAATATAATTCTTTGGCAGATTTATTTTTAAAATATACCAAGTTATACGCCGATAATACTGCATTTATTAATATGGATGTCAGTATTACTTATCAGCAACTGGCTCAGCAAGCGACTGATTTTGCTGCCTACTTACAGCAAGATTTGCGGTTAGTCAAAGGCGACAAATTTGCCATCATGATCCCCAATACACTGCAATATCCTATCGCGCTATTTGGTGCGCTGATTGCCGGACTGACAATTGTAAACGTTAATCCATTGTATACCGCCCGCGAATTAGAACATCAATTAAAAGACTCTGGTGCCAAAGGGATCCTTATCCTCGAAAATTTTGCTCATGTATTGCAAGCCGTGATCGATAAAACTGATATTAAGCATGTGATCACCACAGGTGTCGGTGACCGATTAGGGCTTATAAAAGGTGCATTAGTTAACGGCGCCATTAAGCATGTTAAAAAGCTGATCCCTGCGTTTGAGTTGCCCAATGCGGTTAAATTTAATGATGCTATGTCCAAAGGCAGCAAACTGAATTTTGTAGCCGTTCCCGTTGTCGGTTCTGATTTGGCTTTTTTACAATATACAGGTGGTACTACAGGTCCATCAAAAGGGGCAATGCTGACTCATCGCAACATGGTTGCTAATCTTGAACAGTCCAATGCAGTGACTAAAAATATCTTTGAAGTGGGTAAAGAGATCATTGTCACCGCATTACCGCTTTATCATATTTATGCGCTGACCTCTAATTGCTTAGCCTTTTTGCCATTTGGTGGCATCAATCTATTAATTACCAATCCACGTGACATGGCGGGATTTGTAAAAGAGTTGGCTAAATATCGCTTTACCATTATTACTGGCGTCAACACGCTATTTAACGGATTGTTACATACTCCTGGCTTTGACAAGCTTGATTTCAGCGCTTTAAAAATGGGCTTTGGCGGCGGCATGTCAGTGCAACGTCCTGTAGCTGAACATTGGGAAAAAGTCACTAAAAGTCGTCTTTTAGAAGGCTACGGCTTAACTGAATGTGCGCCTTTAGTGACTATGAGCCCTTATAATCAAAAAAGTTACAATGGATCGATTGGTTTGCCTGCTTCATCAACTGATATTCGCCTTGTTGGGGCAGATGGTGAAGAAGTGGCATTAGGTGAGCCAGGGGAAATGTGGGTTAAAGGCCCTCAAGTGATGAAAGGTTACTACAATCGCCAAAAAGCAACGGATGAGGTGCTCATTGATGGCTGGTTAGCCACCGGTGATATTGCCACCATGGATGAAAATGGTTTCTTTAAAATTGTTGATCGTAAAAAAGACATGATCAATGTGTCTGGCTTCAATGTGTTTCCAAATGAGATTGAAGAAGTACTCGTGATGCATGACGGCATACTTGAAGCCGCTGCGGTAGGGACCTCATGTGATATTACCGGCGAGCGAGTTAAAGTGTACATAGTGCGTAAAGATCCTAACCTTACCGAGCAAGATGTGTTTGATCATTGTAATAAAATGCTGACCAACTATAAGCGCCCTAAGGTGATTGAATTTATGAATGAATTACCGAAAAGTAACGTCGGTAAAGTGTTACGTAAAGACCTTCGTAATATGGCATAAGCTTGGTCGAAACGGATCACTCGTGGCTATAGCGTTAAGCTTATAGCCTTCATAAAGCGCTAAGTCTTTTTAATCCAGCATTAGTGCGAAGTTATATGCATCAATAATTGGTCACTGTGTATTAGTCACTAAAATCACTGTCGGCATTGATTGCCGACAGGTTAACCATAAGAATGTTATGTTAGAAATTTATGCCGGTGAAACGGCCTTAACAACAATCCATCAAGATGGATTTTCTCCAGCGTTATTTAGCTCTTTTCTTGGTGCAAGTGGTGGGCCGAAATGGTTTACTTTACTGGGATTAGACAAGTATATCTTTGGTGAATTTTTTAATGGCAGACAACAGCCGTTAAATGTCATTGGCTCAAGTGCAGGAGCATTTCGCGCCGCATGTTTTGCGCAAAAAGATCCCGTTGCAGCAATAGAGCGATTAGCTAAACATTACAGTGAAACCGTGTATTCAAATGACACTAAGCCACAAGCTGACGAAATAACTGCTAAAGCGATAACGTTACTTGATGAGTTATTTGGCGATACGGGCGCAAGTGAGATCATTAATAATAGTGTTTTTAAAGCCCATTTTATTGTGGCTAAATGTCATGGATTGGTGGCATCTGAAAACAAACTAAAACAAGGTGCCGGGTTACTCAATAGCTTTCTGAGAAACGCGTTAAGTCGGCCATTACTCAAAAGCCAGTATGAGCGGTACATTTTTCAGCATCATCAAAGTGATTTAACCATTTTTGATCCTGACCATATCCCCACCACGTCAGTGCCATTAAGCCTACACAATATCAAAACGGCATTGTTGGCATCTGGCTCAATTCCGCTGGTGATGCAAGGGATAAACAACATTGCAGATTGTTCTCCTGGCATGTATCGTGATGGCGGTATCATTGATTATCATTTTGATTTTAAAATTAAAAATGAGGGGCTAACTCTTTATCCTCATTTCAGTTCCACCTTAAAAGCGGGCTGGTTTGACAAAAACTTATCTCGAAAAGTCAGGCTAGAACATTACGACAACACAGTATTATTGTGTCCATCAGCAGAATTTATTGATTCGTTGCCTTATCATAAAATCCCTGATCGCAAAGATTTTGTTGAAATGAAACCTGCTCAACGGATCCAATACTGGCGACAGGTTTTTGTTGAAAGTGAAAAACTTGCCCAGCACTTTAAACACTTTTATCAAACGCAAAATATCAACAGTATAAAAAGCATCAAGCAACTCATCAGGTGACAAGGTTAAACCATCATTTGCCATCATTTTTAGAGATCGATTATTGATATTCACTCACATATAAAGGGAATCAAATATGAGTACCTATACCGCCATTAACTTAGTCGCCCGTCCTCAAGGTGGCCCAATTGGCCCAGAATTATTTGAAATTGTCGAAAAGCCAATGCCGGCAGTGGCACAAGGGCAGTTTTTAGTTAAGCAACATCATATGTCACTTGATCCGGCCATGTTTGGCTGGATGAGCCCAGATACCGAAAGTTATATTCCTCCTGTCACCTTGGGCGAGGTTATGCGCAGCTCTGGCATAGGTGAAGTTGTCGAAAGTCACCACCCTGACTTTACTGTTGGCGACCGAGTGATGGGGATGATGGGTTGGCAAGAATATTTTCTAAGTAATGGTGCCGGTTTGCATAAAGTGACGGCGCCATTACCCGATGAAGCTATTTTATCGGTATTTGCTTTGCCTGGGTTAACGGCGACACAAGGACTGTTCAACGTAGGAAAGCCACAAAAAGGCGAAACCATTGTAGTCTCTGGTGCCGCGGGTTCTGTAGGATCGATTGTGGGTCAACTGGCTAAAGCTGATGGCTTAAGAGTCATTGGCGTAGTCGGCAGTGATGAAAAAGCGGATTGGATAATTAACGAGCTAGGTTTCGATGGTGCGATTAATTACAAGACCGATGATTTAGCAGCCAAACTGGCTGAATTAACCCCTGATGGTGTTGATATGTATTTTGAAAACACTGGTGGTCCTATCCAGCATCATGTGTTTGCCAAAATGAATCCCCATGGGCGTATTGTGGTGTGTGGCATGATTGCTGATTATCCCAAAGCGGTACCGGATTTAGGCCCAAGCTGGGTGCAGGTAATTAAAAAAAGGCTAATTATCCAAGGCTTTACAATGCCAGATCATTTTGGTGATGTACCTGCATTACTCGAAAAATTAACCCCTTATGTCATGAAAGGACAGATTAAACATCGCGCCCATGTATTAATTGGACTTGAGTCGGCCATCACTGGCTTAAACTTGTTTTTCACTGGTCAAAACAAAGGCAAGCTCATCGTTAAATTATAAAATCATCCTTCAATTAATTCACCTTCACTCAACATGCATGGTGGCGGAAGCCATTACCACCATGCCGTCAAAGGGATTGACTATGAACAAGCGTAATAAACGTATTGTTATTAGCATTAGTTCGGTGCTGTTAACGGCTGCAGCGTTTTCGATTAACGCGGCAAACCAAGTCAGCAATATTGATGATAATAGCTTTAATTGCATCAGAGATATGACACCTGTTCGCCATTTTTATGTCGATAACCTGCTTGGTAATACTCAAGGCACTTTAGCTGTTGCTAATAATCCTGAAGGTGCCGTTTATCCTGAAGGATCTGTGGTGCAGTTAGTGCCCACTGAAGTGATGGTTAAACGCGAAGCGGGCACTTTTCCTGCCACCGGTGACTGGGAGTTTTTTGAATTAGAAGTCGATGAACAAGGCTCAACTATCACTAAACGTGGATTCACGGATGTGAATAACCGTTTTGGCGGTAACTGTTTTACTTGCCATTTACCTGCAGCTGAAAAGTGGGATTTTGTTTGTGAATCAGGTCATGGTTGCGAGCCTATCCCGATAGATCACAGTATGACAGGTGCATTGCAGCGTTCGGACCCGCGTTGCGGTGAACCAGAACTGCAAGATGGCGATACATTTGCCTTGTTTAAACTTAACGCTATGGTTGTGCTTGGCAGTGCCAAGAAATGGCTTGAAGATTTATTTTAATCTTTAAATAACCTGGTGTTCACCCATCCAAGTCAGGCGATATATATGAGCGAAATGAATACCCATTATAGAAATTGCAATATTTGTGAAGCCATGTGTGGCTTGGAAATTGTCTATCAAGATAAACAAATCATCTCGATTAAAGGTGACCAACTTGATCCCTTTAGCCAAGGTTATAATTGCCCTAAAGCACTTGCTTTAGAAGATTTCTATACTGATAAAGATCGCTTAAAAACGCCGATAAAACGAACCGCTTCTGGTTGGCAAGCTATTAGTTGGGATGACGCTTTTAGCGAGATAGTCGCTAAGTTTAAAAGCATTCAACAGCAACACGGGAAAAATTCGTTAGCCGTTTATCTCGGCAATCCCAATGCTCATAGTCTGGGGAATGCGCTATTCCTCAAGCCTTTTTTGAAGTCACTTGGCACAATAAATCGTTTTAGTTCAGCCTCTGCTGACCAATTGCCGCATCATGTCGCGGCTAACTTTATGTTTGGCGCTGGTATGTTAATCCCGGTCCCCGACATTGATAGAACTGACTTTATGTTGATCATAGGGGCTAATCCTGTGGTGTCCAATGGCAGTATGATGACTGCGCCCAATGTTATAGGCCGTATGAAGGCTATTCAACAGCGTGGCGGAAAAATTGTCGTGGTTGACCCTCGTAGAACCCGTACCGCTAAAATTGCCGACCAACATTTGTTTATTCGCCCAGAGAAAGATGCCTTTTTACTGCTCGCCTTGATCCATTGTGTGTTTGAGCGTAACAAGGTTAATTTAGGTCATTTAGAACACTTAGTAGAGGGGCTTGATGATGTTGCTAAACTTGCCAAAACCTATTCACCCGATGTGGTTGCAAGCATAGTCGGCATTGAAGCGAGTACTATTTACACCTTGGCCGATGATATGTTGTTGGCAGATTCCGCTGTGTGTTACAGCCGCATGGGAGCATCTACGCAAACATTTGGTGGCTTATGTTTATGGCTTACCAATGTACTCAATATAATCACAGGCAATTTTGATCGCGCCGGTGGTGCCATGTTTCCGCAACCGGCCTTTGATTTACTGCGTAACCATAAAGTCGGCCATCAAAGTTCGTTTGGTCAGCATCAAACCCGAGTGCGTAAGTTACCATTTTTTAATGGTGAGTTTCCGGTTGCTTCTTTGGCTGAAGAAATACAAACACCGGGAGAAGGGCAGATTAAAAGCTTGATAACCGTTGCTGGAAATCCGGTATTGTCGGCCCCCAGTGGTCATCAATTAGCCCAAGCCTTCGCAGGTTTAGATTATATGGTTTCGGTCGATATTTACCTCAATGAAACCACTAAATATGCCGACATTATTCTGCCGGGCACCACGGGCGTTGAGAATTCGCACTTTGATATTTTCTTTAACTCATTCTCGGTTAGAAACACAGTTAAATACTCAGCGCCATTGTTTGAAAAACAAGTCGATCAACGTAGCGACTGGCAAATACTCAAAGAAATTTCTGCGCGAATGCTTAATATTGCAGCAGATGATCCAATGCAAAAAATCACTCCCGAAATCATTTTGGATATGGAACTCAAACAAGGCCCCTATGGCGAGCAAGGCATGAGTTTACAAAGGTTAATCGATAACCCTCACGGTATCGATATCGGCCCATTAATGCCGTGTTTAGCAGAACGAATTAAAACCGCTAACGGCAAAATCGATCTGTTTCCGCAAGTATTTAGTGATGATTTGCCCCGATTGCAAGCTGTGCTGACACCAGTTTCGCGCGATCTGGCTTATCCATTTGAATTAATTGGGCGTCGACTGGTTAAAAGCCATAACACCTGGACCCAAAATTCAGCACGGCTCATTAAAGGTAAAAATCCTTGTACTTTAGAAATGAATTCACAAGATGCGCACCAGATGGGTATTGAACAAGGCCAGCTAGTGACGGTCAGTTCTGCAGTGGGCCAAATTGATATTGAAGTGGTCCTCACCGATGATATTCAAGCGGGTGTGGTGACCATACCCCAAGGTTGGGGCCATAATCAGCAGGGCACAAACATGTCGGTTGCCGCCACTCAGCCAGGCGTGAGCATTAATGATTTAACAGATGCCAGTCGAGTTGATATGCTCACGGGGAATGCAGCATTTAATGGTACGCCAGTTGCTATCACTTTAGTGTTAAAAGAAGGGCGCTAAGTACAAAGTGTCCTAACTAAGCCAGCGGGCTTTTGTTACAATCGATAAAACTGATATCAATTAATATTTTGCTGCTGGTAAATGCTATTAGCGCCAAACGAAATCAATGAAAAGGTAGAGCATGTTTAAAAGTACACAGAATTATATTGCATCCAGCGACCTCACCATGGCGGTAAATGCGGCCATTTCATTAGAGAAACCATTATTAATCAAAGGCGAGCCTGGAACCGGTAAAACCCAGTTAGCCGAAGAGTTAGCTAAATCACTCAATTGCAAACTGTACCAATGGCACATTAAATCGACCACTAAAGCGCAACAAGGGCTTTACGAATACGATGCTGTATCGCGCTTGCGCGACAGTCAGTTAGGTGATGTTCGCGTGCATGATATTGGCAACTATATCGTAAAAGGTAAGTTGTGGCAGGCGTTTGAGGAAGAGCAAAGACCGATATTGTTGATTGATGAAATCGATAAAGCCGATATTGAGTTTCCAAATGATTTACTACAAGAACTCGATAAAATGGAGTTCTATGTCTACGAAACTCAACAAGTGATTAAGGCCAAACAAAGGCCCATCATTATCATCACCTCAAATAACGAAAAAGAGTTACCTGATGCTTTTTTAAGGCGCTGTTTTTTCCATTACATTAAGTTTCCTACTAAAGCTGAAATGGAAAAAATTATCGATGTGCATCATCCTGATGTTAAACAAGCTTTATTAACACAAGCACTAGAGGTGTTTTTTGATTTACGTGAGGTCAATGGCATTAAGAAAAAACCCTCAACATCAGAATTAATTGATTGGCTTAAGCTACTGATTTCCGACGACATCTCACAAGACATCTTACTGGATAATAAATCAGATATTATTCCCTTGTTTGGCGCGCTGTTAAAAAATGAGCAAGACGTTTCACTGATTGAAAAATTGGCCTTTATGAGTCGTAGAAACAGGTGATTTAACAGTGTTTATTGATTTTTTTCTTACCCTAAAAAAACACAAGGTGCCTTGTAGCTTACGCGAGCTATTAGATCTTATAGCCTTGCTCAAAAAAGGGCTGATTTTTGCCAACGTAGACGATTTTTATAACCTTGCCAAAATCGTCATGGTTAAAGATGAAATACACTACGACAGATATGACAAGGCTTTTGCTGAGTACTTTAACGGCATAGAGAGTATTGATATTTTCGATAAGATCTTGCCGGAAGACTGGCTCAGAAAAGAATTCGAAAAACACCTTAGCCAAGAAGAAAAGGATCAACTCAAATCACTTGGTGGCCTTGAAGCGTTAATGAAGGCGTTAAAAGAGCGTTTGGAAGAACAAAAAAAGCGTCATGCTGGCGGTAATAAATGGGTCGGAACAGGTGGTACATCACCCTTTGGGGCTTATGGTTATCATCCCGAAGGGATCAGAGTCGGCCAAGATAAAAATCGTAATAACAGTGCCGTGAAAGTATGGGATAAGCGCGAGTTTAAAAATTTCGACCAAGATCGCGAATTAGGCACCCGTAATATCAAGTTGGCCCTTAAAAAGCTAAGAAAGTTTGCTCGTACCGGCGCCAGTGAAAAGCTCGACATCAATACTACGATTAGCTCAACCGCTAAAAATGGTGGCATGTTAGATGTGCATATGGAGCCAGAACGCCATAATGCCGTTAAAGTGCTGATGTTTTTCGATATTGGCGGCTCGATGGATGATTATATCCATACTTGCGAAGAGCTGTTCTCCGCGGCCCACAGCGAATTTAAACATTTAAAGTTTTTCTATTTTCATAACTGTGTTTACGATCAACTGTGGCAAGACAACAACCGCCGCTTTGATAAAACCATCGATCTTGAAGAAATTATCAGAACATTTTCATCTGACTATAAAGTGATTTTCGTCGGCGATGCCACCATGGGACCTTATGAGATTATTGCTAAAGGTGGCAGTGTTGAACACTGGAATGAAAAACCAGGTATTGAATACATGAATCGATTGCTAGGCCATTTCAATAAGGTCGCATGGTTAAACCCGCAACCTGAAAATCACTGGCAGATCCATCATTCTATTGCCATTATCCAGCAGCTTGTTGGCAATAAAATGTACCCACTCACTGTGGATGGTATTGGGCGGGCAATTAAAGACATTAGCTAACAATAAAAACAGCAGCCAATTAGGCTGCTGTTTTTATTAACGGATATGAATCACATGATGCTATGAGTCGATAGGCTCGATATACAGTTAAAGCACAGACTCGCTTAACTGTTCTTCATTGCTTTTATCATGTCTAAAGCAACGGCTTCGGCAATACTAATGCCATCGATACCCGCCGATAAAATCCCACCAGCGTAACCCGCACCTTCACCCGCTGGGTATAAGCCTTTGGTATTGATACTTTGGAAATCTGCGCCGCGTTTAATTTGCACTGGTGAAGAGGTGCGAGTTTCAACGCCCGTTAACATGGCATCTTTACTGTCAAAACCACGGATCTTTTTACCAAAGGCAGGAATGGCTTCACGGATGGCATCGATTGCAAATTGCGGTAATGCATCACTTAAATCAGTCATTTTGACATTAGGTTTGTAAGACGGCTCGACATTTTCGAACGGTAATCCTGATCCTGCTGCCAAAAAGTCGCCAACCATTTGTGCCGGAGCATCATAATTACTGCCGCCCATAACATATGCATGACGCTCTAGTTTACGTTGTAGTGCAATACCTTGTAGTGGATCGTTATCAAAATCACTAGGATCTATGCCCACTACAATGGCACTGTTGGCATTACGCTCACTGCGCGAGTATTGACTCATACCGTTGGTTACCACTGCGTGTTCTTCAGACGTTGCCGCCACAACAACACCACCTGGACACATACAGAAACTGTAAACACTGCGGCCGCTTTTACAATGATGGACTAATTTATAATCAGCCGCGCCCAAAATAGGGTTGCCGGCATTGATGCCAAAGCGATCTTTATCGATCATCTCTTGCTTGTGTTCAATACGAAACCCAATTGAAAATGACTGCGCCTGCATAAACACGCCTTGGTCATGTAACATTTGGAAGGTATCACGGGCGCTGTGGCCTACTGCCGCAATCACATGCTTAGAATGCAGTACTTCGCCATTATTAAGGCTGACACCAGTAACTTGGCGATCGCTAATATTGATTTTATCGACGCGGGTTTCAAAGCGAATTTCACCGCCTAAGCGAATGATCTCACGGCGCATTTTTTCTACCATGGTGACCAATTTAAAGGTACCAATGTGGGGTTTACTCACATAAATGATTTCAGCAGGTGCACCGGCGGCAACAAATTCTTGTTTTACTTTTAAGCCTTTAAAACCTGGGTCTTTCACTTGGCTGTACAACTTACCATCCGAAAACGTGCCAGCACCACCTTCACCAAATTGCACATTTGATTCGGTATTGAGCTCGCTGGTACGCCAAAAGCGGAAGGTATCTTTAGCGCGTTCATGCACTGATTTACCGCGTTCTACAATAATAGGATTAAAGCCCATTTGCGCTAACATCAGTCCAACAAATAAACCACAAGGCCCCATGCCAATCACGATTGGACGTTCGGTTAACCCTTCAGGTGCGTAAGCGACATATTTGTAATCGGTATCAGGCGATACGCGAATGTTATGGTCATCAGCAACTGATGCTAATAATTGTGCTTCGTCTACATTGGTTAAGGTCACATCCAAGGTATAAATTAAGAAAATTAAGTTCTTTTTGCGTGCATCGTAGCCACGCTTAAATATATGGATGTCAACCAGCTGATCCGCTGAAATAGAGAGCCTTTGCAACACCACTTCTTGGAGTGCATCTTCATTATGGTCGAGAGGCAATTTTACTTGGTTTAAACGGATCATGATTTACCTAAAAAAGAGACTTAAAAAACAGCGCGTAGTTTACGTGATCTAACCTTAAAATGAAATTATCTATTGATGTCATATGCCATACAGGCAGGTTCTATTAATGATATAGAGTAAATCATGGCCTTAGCTGAGTTTGTTTGCCTTTGTAATGTTCCGTCTAGACCCTTTATTTAGTGTTAATCTATAAACCATTTGATGATTTTTACCATTTTGTCATTAAATCTTTAGGTGTTGGTCAGCTATCGAAAATTTAATCAAACTAGTTACGGTATTCCATTAGCAAAATGAATGGTTTAGTTTACTGCGGTATCTGTCGTTGGTTGAGTAAAAGGGAGACGTAATGTTACATCAAGGAATTTCTATCATGCTGGCCCCAGTATTAGTGTTTCAGGGACTTAAGGTTCGCCGTACTACGCCAAGGTTGCCTGAACCCGAGGGTGAACGAGTTGGGCAAACTGGATCGAATCCTGCGTTAAGCTTGCTTATTTTAGGTGACTCAGCTGCTGCAGGCGTTGGAGTGACTAATCAACAACACGCTTTATTGGGACAGATTATTGAGCAATTAAGCCCTCAACTCGAATTTAGTTATGCATTGTTTGCTAAGACAGGGTCGACGACAGCCACCACGTTACAAGACTTACATGAACGCATTGATACCGCCCATCCAATCCTCGGCCAAAAGCACTATGATGTTATTGTTACATCACTGGGTGTCAATGACATTACTTCATCAATCAGTTGCGATAAGTGGCTGCAGCAACAAAAACAGTTGTTAGAGCTCATTACTCAGCGGTACAAACCCAAATTGATACTAGTGACGGCGTTACCGCCACTGGGGTTATTTCCTGTTTTGCCTAATCCACTTCGGTGGAGCTTAGGCCAGCGCGCCAATCAATTTAATCGTAAATTACAGCAATTATTAATTAAACTTGATCAGCAAGGCGCTCTGCCTATAAATCAACATATCGATCCCACTACAGCCTTTAGATTAATTAAACTGCCGTTAGACAACCCACAACCCGATATCACCATGCTTGAATTTATGCGCCAAGTCATGGCCACAGATGGGTTTCACCCAGGAGCACCGATTTATAATGCATGGGCAAATTTAGTGGTGGAGCAGATAGTTGGTGGCATTAAATCTGCTGCTATTTAATGAAATAGATGTATGACATGCGTTTCTGCCTACTATGAGTCGGATATATGGCCGTAGGCCATAAGTATAAAATACAAAATATAAGACAAACACCTGGATCCCGGCTAAAAAACATTACCGGGACGACGTGAGAGTTGGGACGATGAGAAGGCTGTTAGCAATCATCTGTCCATAAATGAGTAGATGCCTTCGCTTATAAATATCCAAGTTTGATAGTGATCAAACTGTATTCCAGTAGTACAGCTACAGCATAACGCATAGCTTTTACTACTCGGTATAACTAATTCGATACACGGCATTGGCAAAGTCATCTGATACCAAGATCGAGCCATCTGCCAGAGTCATCACATCTACTGGGCGTCCCCAGCTTTGTTCACCATTGAGCCAGCCTGTAGCAAAAGGCGAATAGTCGCTCACCGTATTACCATTTAGCACCACTTTCATGATGCGATAGCCGACTTTATTGCTGCGATTCCACGACCCGTGCTGCGCAATTAAGATGGTATTTTTATATTCAGCAGGAAATTGCTGGCCCTGATAAAACTCCATTCCTAAGGCTGCGACATGAGCGCCAAGAGTTAATGCTGGCGGTGTATTCAGTTTGGCAATCTCTGGATTGGTAAATTCGGGATCCGCGATATTGTTATTGTGAACATAAGGAAAACCAAAGTGTTGGCCGGTTTGGCTGACGCGGTTTAGCTCATCATCGGGTAGGTCATCGCCCATCATGTCACGGCCATTATCGGTAAACCATAATTCACCAGTGACAGGGTGGAAATCAAAGCCAACACTGTTACGTACGCCTTGAGCGACTATGGTGGTCTGCACAGAGTCTTGTTGTGTAGAGCCTGCTTTCTGGGTCTGTGTTTGTTGACTACCTGTTAGTTGGTTATCTGCAAGTTGAGAGTCTGGGTCCAATTTTAGAATACTGGCAAAGGGCAATTCACTTTCGCACACATTACATGGCGCACCTACAGGAACGTACAATTTACCGTCTGGGCCAAAGGCGATAAATTTCCAACCATGGTGTGATTTATTCGGCAGTTTATCAAACACTAATTCTGCTTTAGGGATGGTGGGTAATGACTTTTCAATATCAGGGTAACGCCAGATTTTATCTACTTCTGCGACATATAAACTGCCTTGATGAAACGCTATCCCTGAGGGCATAAATAAATCGGTCGCAACTATGATTTTTTTGTCCGCTTTAAAATCATGATTAGTGTCAATAAGTGCGTAGACATTACCCGCTTTACGGCTGCCAACAAATACAGTGCCGTTATCGCCTAGTGCCATTTGACGAGCATTTTCAATATTTTCAGCGTAGATATCGATGCTAAAGCCTTGGGGTAATTGAATTCTATCTAAAGGTAATGCTATTGATGGGCAAGAGATACTCAACCCCAACGTGAAAGCAGTTAACAAGGTAATTGGCTTAGTCATATTGAGGGTCCCTTTATGCAATAGCATTGTTAATCAACAAGGTAATCTTAGTACTTTTATCAATGTTTTTACGACAATCACCATGAGGTTCAATCACAAGATTATCGACATTGATTTTTATCAACCATGTTATCAATAATCGACTGTTATCAATACTCTATAATTATCAGTAGACTAACATTATCAATAGCCTACGCTTACCAATCTTTAATAATATTTTTGATCATCGCTGCGGTATTTTCTGGCTGCTCTAGCGGGAACATGTGGCCGCCGTTAGGTAGAGTCATTAATTCGATGTCGTTAAGTTTGGCAAACCGAACAAAATGTTTAATCGGGAAGATGGTCGTCTTTTCACCATAAATCAGTTTTGCGGGCACCTTTAGTTTGTTTTTATATGTCACTAAGTTAGTCGGTAAGTGCCTAAAGATATCCGCTTCGACAGCCGGTGAGAAGGTTAATTCTAAACGCTTGTTACGTGAAACTGCGCCAGAATGCACATAGTCTTGCAAGCAACGAGAGTCGAAGTTTTTGAATAATGACTTATGTGAAAAATAATCAACCAAGTTTGTTTTTTCTGGCCAGTGATTTTGGCGATTTTTGGCTTTACCAGCAGGAGATAGCCTATCAATATACGGTGTACGTTTGATAAAACTCAGTAAATGTGACAATGCGCCAGTCACCACCGGTGGATCTAACATCACTAAACCGCGAAACAATTCCGGATGCTGGCAAGCTGCGATAAAAGAAATGACTCCGCCAAAAGAATGGCCGACACAAATGACTTTTTCATCCTGCTTTCTAATAAATTCAACTAGTTCTGTAACTAGATGTTGCCAGTTGCTGTGTATCGGATAGAGGATGTTATGCCCAAACTGATCTTGGGCTACGGTGCGATAATCGCGAGTAAATTCTGCTAATAATGTTTTATAGCTTCCCGCTGGAAAGCCATTAGCATGAACTAGGTTTATCAGTGGTTTTGTCATAATGTCTCTGATGGATGTTTGGGCTATTTGCGGTGTAATTTGATTCAAATAAATTCACTCTACATTTTATTTAAGCGCAAATAGCACAGTATTCCCCAATATTTAGAATATTTTCATCGGATCAATGGGCGTTAGCTCGGCAAACTCTGGCGCACGATTTTGCGCTTTAGCTGTGAATATTTCCATCATATCGTTTTGTGGTTGGAACATCCCGCTTTGCCACACCGACATATATTGTAAGCTGTCTTGAACACTATGATCGCGGGCATAATTAATCATCTCTTTACAACCTGTTACCGCTAAAGGCGAGCGGGCGGCGATCTCGGCTGCTATGGCTAATACTGCGGTGATCATCGTTTGTTGGTCGTCATACACTTGATTGACCAAACCGGCATGTTTAGCTTCTTCTGCTGGCATTCTGCGACCCGTATAAGCAAGCTCTTTAACTAGACCGATTGAAATCAACTTAGGCAAACGCTGTAACGTACCAACATCAGCAGTCATGCCGAGTTTGGTTTCTTCAATACTGAAAAACGCATCTTGTGTGCAGTAGCGGCAATCGGCGGCGGTAACCATATCAACCGCGCCGCCAATACAGCCGCCTTGAATCGCCACTAATACTGGCATCCGAGCTGTTTCTAACACACTAAAACAGTCTTGTAGCTTTAGCACTAATCGACGTAGTTGGTCGTGTTTTCGGCCTAACTCGATATTGTCGTTTGGGCCATTGGCACTGAATACGGCCAAATCCATACCAGCACTAAAGTGTTTACCTGTTGATGAAATAACAATCGCCCGAGCTGCTGATTTATTATTAATATCATCAATAACCCTTGGGAACTCATGCCAAAAATCGACGTTCATTGAATTCAACGAGTCAGGTCTGTTTAGGACGATATGGGCCACTTTATGGTTAATATTGACGGTTAGCGTGTTGTACTCTTGCTCAGAAGTCATGACTATTTCCTTATAGATTTAATGTGATTTGCTTATCCAGCTCAATTGCATCACTGAGTGACGCGAGTATTGTTTGGCGCTCTTTTAGTTTAGTACCATGATGAGCTTTCATATTGAGCGTCTGCATGTGTTTAGCAACGCTCATTGCTGTGCTCATGAGAACGTCTGCTTGCACCACTTGGTCAAGAAATCCTGCAAGCACAGCAGATTCAGGAGCAAAAAGCTCAGCATTGATCACTGCACGGCTGAGGTAGTTTTGTGGAATGCGATTTCGGGCAATTTCAATTCCAGCTTGGTGCATTGTCATGCCAATAGCGACTTCGTTTAAGCCAATTTTAAAGTCACCGGTACAACCAATTCGATAATCACAACTGAGTAATAAAAATGCCCCTTTGGCGATTGCATGACCAGTACACACGCCGATGATCGGAGTAGGGAACGCCAACATTCTGTATGCCAAGCCGGAGCCCGCAGTCACAAGGGCAATGGCAGAATCTGAACTTTGCTTCATTGTTTTTAAGTCATAGCCGCCTGAGAATATTCCTGCTTGGCCAGTTATCACCACCACAGCAGCTTGCTGTTCAGCATCGTCTAGGGCGGCATGAATCTGTGCTATCACCTCTGGTGAGATTGCATTTACCTTGCCATTGTTCAAACTGATGATATGGACATTGTCTTCAATTGTGACGTTAATTAATTGCATTTTTCACCTGAAATATGGTTGCTAATTGTTTATTAAACAATAATTTAGTTTAATGGGCTAGGCAAGGGGTAATCGGTATATTTGCCCCTAAGGCCTTTAATTGTTGTTTGTTTATACCTAGCCTTGCTATCAATATGTTATGCCCAACATAGCAACTAAAAACCTGCCAGTAAATAGCATGGCTATTGCCTAAGGCGTTGGCATAAATGATATTTTCTACTTTGCCCGCAGCATTAGTGTCTAGATTACGGCATGTGACTCATTCGTTATCCATATTGAATAATAACGATGGCTTAATACTCGCTATTTTGAGTCTTCAGTCATGTAAGTGACTCATAGGTAAACTTGGTTGATTGACGAATGCATGAATGGCGCGATTCACTTCAGCGGGTCTTTCATGTTGCAGCCAGTGACTGGTATTTGCAAAACGTTTAATTGTGCAATCTGCAACATAGCGCTCAATGTCATTGAGGGTTTCGTTAACGAACGCTAAATCTTGTTCCCCCCAAAGCACTAACGTTGGCTGATTAATTCGAATATTGGGGATCCTTATGTCAGCCGTCTTTTTGATTTGCCCTGTGTTAATTGACGTCTCATCAGCTAATGCTTTTTCAATGCCATCATCTGTGTCGTTGGGTGCTACGTTGGGTGCTAATTGTGGCATAGCTCGATAGTATTGCAGCATGCCATTAATGGCTCCGTATTGACCCCACACTTTTTTGTAACGTGCGAGCACCTGTTCAGTAAAAATTGCCTCTTGTGAGCTAACCATTATTTTTTTAGTTAAATAGCGATAATCATCCTCGATTAATAGTGTTTCAGCTGATGGACTAATCAACTGATGAATATAAGCACTCTTTTGTCGTTGAATAGGGTTATTGATCATCTCTCGGGTAAAGGTACTCGGATGAGCGGCATTAAGAATAATCAGTTTGCTTATTAAGTGAGGATAAAAAGCGGCTAATGGCCAGGCTATAGCGCCGCCCCAATCATGAGCAACCAAAATGACAGGCTCTGTAGGGCTTATGGCTGCAATAAACTGAGCGATAAACGCGATTAAATTGGGGACAGTATAAAAGTCCAAATCACTGGGTTTATCACTTAGATTATATCCGGGTAAGTCAGGCGCAATAACATGATAGTGAGTTGAAAAATAGTCTAACTGTTTTTGCCATGAGCCCCAATATTCAGGAAAACCATGTAAAAATACCATGGTCGATAAGGGTTTTGTTTCTGACATGTGGCCAGTTTCAACATAATGTATATTGACCTTATCCACTGCAATATACTGATGCATTAGCTTCATATTCAATCTCGGCACAAATTAAAGCCTATTGAGGCCTAGTTAAACGGTACAGGTGATGCATTATTGGAAGAAGGTGACTGAATTCTCAAGCAACTCACGGTCTGTTCTGGTGTTATTTACCGCAGCGCTATCATCGGCATAACCAAAAGACATGCCAAACAAAATTCCGCGTTCATCTGGCAGGTTAAGTATTTCTCTAACAGGATCAGGAAATTGTCCTAGCGCACCTTGCATGCAATTTGATACGCCATGTTCTGCCATCACAAGCGATAACGTTTGTGCATAAATACCTAAGTCGACAGCACCCATAATGTCTAAGTATTTATCCATGGTAAAAAACACCGCATGTGGTGCATCAAAAAATTGCCAATTACGTAACATGGCCATTTGACGGGCTTTTTTGTCTTCGCGTGCGACCCCAATTGCGCTGTATAACGCATTAGCTGAACCAAATTGACGCTCACGATGAATGCCTTGATATTGCGGTAACCAATTGAAATCAGGGTTTGGTGATGCGCCGCTCATCAAAGTTTCTATCAATCGTTGTTTCAGTTTATCTTTAGTTGCCCCAGATACCACACAAGCTTGCCATGGTTGTACATTACAATTGGACGGGGAGAGTTGCGCACTGGCGAAAATTTTCTGTAATGTGTCATCTGCCACTGGTTGGTCAACAAAGGCTCTTACTGAAGTTCGTTGTTGTAATATCGATTCTATAGACATGTTTGATACTCTTATTAGTTGGATTTTGAATTGTTTTAAAATGTATATTTTAATCCAGGCACAAGCTTGTTGATTCATTGAGGGAAAATGGTATTGCACCACGATTAAGCATTGTTATTGATAATCTCAACGTTCATTTGCGTAGAACAGTATGATTCAATAACCACAGGGAAGAACATTAAGATTGATCCCAGTCTTGCCACTCTTTGCTCAAATAAAACCCTGCGACTATGCTAATTTAGCTCCAAACGATGCTAGATGCTGTATTAAAATTAAACCAATCGATTATTTTAATGATGAACTATTCGCATAATGAATAGTGCACTGTTATAGGCTAATAAAGCTGCTATATATGTGCAAGTCGCGCCATAAAGGGCACAGTAGACAAGTAAACTATCGGGCAATTGATCAAGATTAATGCGCAATATTGTGCCATTGGCTTGTTAAGCTAGAGGCACTATTAGCAAGGTGAATGTGTACCTATAATTAATATGCATTTGGATAATACACCTTGTTACTTTAGCATCAGTAATATGACGGGTTATTTATATGGAAAATCATCTAAATAATCACTTAATCGCAGAGGTTGTTGTTTTTTTAGATAAATTTTGCAGACGTTACCGGCAATGATAGTTAAGGCGGAGCTTGTTAGATGCCTTCATCTATCTAGATAAGCGACTCTTCACACCGGTATCTGGGAGTGGCTAATCGATAGGGTTTATTTTTATATAAATCAGGTTTTCATAAGGTATTACTTATTTAGATACTTTCTGTCTAACATTTGTTCTACATGCTGAAATAAACCATTAGCCGTCTGTGTTAAATAAAATTTAGCCACAAAAGATCAACAGCCCCTAACACTTATAGATAATAGTTGGAGAGCAACAATGCCTGAATACAAAGCCCCCATTCGTGATGTTAAGTTTGTGATGCAAGAATTGCTCGGCTGTGAAGGCCACTATGAGCATTTAGGCTATCAAGATGCGACTATTGATATGGTTGATGCCATTATCAATGAAGCTGCAAAACTAACAGAAGAGGTTGTTGCGCCATTAAATCAAATTGGCGATCAGCAGGGTTGTACATGGAAAGATGGCGCGGTAACCACTCCTGATGGCTTTAAAGAGGCGTATGCCCAGTATGTAGAAGGCGGTTGGCCAACATTATCTCAGTCTGAAGAATTTGGTGGTCAAGGTTTACCACATTCGCTAAATATTAGTATCGCTGAGCTATTTTCCAGTGCGAATCATAGTTTTGCCATGTACCCAGGACTCAGTCATGGTGCATTAGCCACCATTGAAGCCCACGGCACTGAATCACAAAAGCAACAGTTTATGCCCAAACTTGTTGAAGGTAAGTGGACAGGCACCATGTGCTTAACTGAGCCGCACTGTGGCACAGATTTAGGAATGTTGCGCACCAAGGCTGAGCGTCAAGATGACGGCAGCTATTCGTTAACGGGCACTAAAATCTTTATTTCGGCGGGTGAACACGATCTGTCAGACAACATAGTGCATATTGTTATTGCTCGTATTCCTGGCGCCCCAGAAGGCAATAAAGGCATATCTTTATTCATTGTGCCTAAATTTAATGTCAATATTGACGGCACCATTTCAGATAGAAATGGGGTGAATTGTGGCTCAATAGAGCACAAAATGGGTATTAATGGTAACGCGACTTGTGTGATTAACTTTGATGGCGCTACAGGCCATTTAATTGGCGAACCTAATCGCGGCCTTAAATGCATGTTTACCTTCATGAATGCAGCCCGTATCGGTGTGGCGAGTGAAGGTGTTGCCGCAGCAGAGGCTTCTTTCCAAGGTGCGCTAGCTTACGCCAAAGATCGATTACAGATGCGTTCTATTAGCGGGGTTAAAAACCCTAATGGCCCTGCGGATCCGATTATTGTTCATCCAGATGTACGTAGAATGTTGTTAACTCAAAAGTCTATTGCCGAAGGTGGCCGTGCATTAATTTCATATTTGGCTCAGTTAGTGGATATCGGCCATGCTGAAAAAGATGAGGCAATTAAAGCGGATGCTGAGACAAAATTGGCATTATTAACCCCAATTGCAAAAGCCTTTCTCACTGAACTTGGTTTTGAATGTACCAGCCTTGGCGTTCAGGTGTTCGGTGGCCATGGCTTTATCAAAGAGTGGGGCATGGAACAGTTAATGCGTGATACCAAAATCAGTTGTATATATGAAGGCACAACCGGTATTCAAGCCTTAGATTTACTGGCACGTAAAATTATTGGCAGCCAAGGCGAAGTGTTAAAACCTTTTTCTCAAGATGTGACCGCATTCTGTCAACAGAACATGGACAACCCTGCGATGGCAGAGTTTATTAAACCCATTATGATTTACGCAAAAGAGTGGCATGAACTTACTGTATTGATCGGTGCTAAAGCGACGAAAAATCCTGATGAAATTGGTGGTGCTTCAGTTGATTACCTCATGTATGCCGGCTATGTAACCTTAGCGTTTTTCTGGGCAAAAATGGCAAAAGTCGCTCAAGATAAACTGGCTACAGATACAAGTGAAACAGCGTTCTATGAAGCTAAAATAAAAACCGCTCAGTTTTATATGCAACGTATGTTACCAAGAGCAAAAGGCCATGCAGCATGTATTCAAAATGGCGTTGACTCAATGATGGCACTGAGCAGCGATGATTTTGCTTTTTAAGTAAACTGTATACGCCGATAACGTTCTGCTTAAACACCGCAACCTTATAGGTTGCGGTGTTTTTATTTGTAACCAGACAATAATACCGAAGATGTTGATACCATAAATACAACGTAATATATTGATAATTAACACTTATAATCTAATACTGCTTAAGGTGATAACTTAACTGATGGCATGTCGCGTCGTGGTTTAATTCGGCTATAATGGTTAACTTCAGAATAAAAATAACAAGGGATTAAACAGATGTCAGGTAAAATATTTACTTCAGTGATTCCACTGCTCGCTTTATTTCCATTGACGTCATCAGCCAGCTCTTGGGTTGATGTCAGTAATCAATACACAAACAAACAAATACAGATAACCAGTCAATTTCAGCCAGAAATGGCCAGTTCAATAGGGATTACTGAAGCTGATAGTCTGTGTAGTAATATCACTAAGGCACAGCAAGATAAATATATAGAGACGCTTGAAACCAGTAAGAAAACCTTGCTACAAGCGGTGAAAACTGAAAAATCATTGCCAGTTCGTCAAGACCTTAACATTATTATCGACAATATTGATCAGACCATTGCCGCGGGTAATTTAGACGATAAATACATGCTGCCTTGGGTTGATGTCCCCCTGATTATATTCAGAGGTGTGTCGGCATTATTAGATGATCAAATGTCAGATACACGCAAACAAGCGGTTAATACCCGTCTTGCGTGTTATGTCGGCAAAACAGGGCAAGCAGCCTTAACGGAGCAAGCCAAAACCTTATTTGAAGCGGCGTTAGCCAACAAAAAGTTAATTGGGCCGACAAAAGAAGAAGTTAACCAAGCCCTAGCGAGAACTGACACTTTATTACAAGGTTTACAGCAGTTATTTGAACAAAATGAATTCATAAAAGCCGATGAGAATATGTTGCTATTAAAGCAGCAAATTGAAGATTATCGCCAATGGGCTGAAAAAACGGTTATCCCAAACACACGTGATGACTTTAGATTACCCGAAGAAATTTATGCCTTAAAGCTTAAAACCGTTGGCATCGATATCGACCCTGAGTTGTTAATTGAACGCGCTAAAGCAAGTTACATGATAACCAAAGCGAATATGCAGGCATTAGCGCCCTTGGTTGCACAAAAATTTGATATGCCATCAAGTGATTATCGCGATGTGATTAAAGCACTTAAAAAAGAATCATTAACCAAGGATAAAATTGAAAATTATTATCGTGAAACCAATAAAAAACTTGAGGCCTTGATCAGTAAACATCATGTGGTTGATTTACCTAAACGCGATATGATCATGCGACTTGCAAGTGATGCCGAAGCGGCAGGTAGTCCTGCGCCTCATATGTTGCCGCCACCGTTCATTGGCAATACTGGTGAGCAAGGCCAATTTGTTCTGACAACCGGTAACCCTGCATTAACGGGTGATGCTGCCTACGATGACTTTAATTTTAATGCGGTTGCTTATACATTAAGTGCCCATGAAGGCAGACCTGGGCATGAATTACAATTTGCGGTCATGTTGGAGCAGGGCGTTTCACTGGCACGTGTATATTATGCTTTTAACAGCGTTAACGTAGAAGGATGGGCATTGTATGCCGAAGCGGAAATGTTGCCGTATCTGCCTATTGAAGCACAGCTTATTGCCCTGCAACATAGGTTATTGCGTAATGCTCGCGCTATGTTAGACCCTATGTTGAACTTAGGTCTGACAACAAAAGAAAACGCATATTCATTGTTACGCAACGATGTGGTGTTTTCAGAAGCGGCTGTAAAACAAGAAGTTGATCGATACACTATGAGAATGCCTGGCCAGGCTGGCAGTTATTTTTATGGCTTATCACGATTATTGGAGATCCGCGCCGGAGTTGAAATAGCCCTAGGCGACAAGTTCGATCGTTTAGCGTTTAATAATTTTGTGTTGAGCCAAGGCTTGATCCCACCTAAATTAATGGCGGAAGCGGTTAACCAACAATTTTTAGCTCAGTAAAAATGTACCGGTTTATTTAATGGATCCCATTTAAATCGTTACCGATTTGAATCGTTACCGATTTGAATGGGATTTTTTATGCCATGCAATGATTGAATAATGTAAGCAGCATGTTAGCCAATATGCTGTTTACATTGCTTTTAATCTACGATTTACGGTTTGATTAGCATATTGTTTATTGCTGACTAAAGGCTATTTTACCTTGGCGGAATACATAGCTGAATCACTTTTTAGCATAGGGTAAACGCATAAGTTTATTGCTAGTGTGGTAACTATCTAATCCTGTAATCGCCACTGTGTCTATTGCTTGCAAGTCTAAAAAGCCATCACTTTGAAGTGCTGCTTCATCAACATACACATCGATAATTTCACCAATCACCAGCTCAGTACCATTAACGGCTAAATGTTGATGCTCAATAAATTTTACCGAATATTTTAAACGACTTTCTTTTACAAATGGCGCGGTAAAATTATTTAAGTATTCAGGTGTTAGTCCCGTTACCGCAAACTCCGACTCGTCTTTATCATAACGGGCTGATGTTTGATGAGCCTGCTTATAAATTGATTGATTAACTTGGTTAATTGTATAGCAACCCGTTTGTAAAATATTTTCAAATGTATGACGAGGTACTGTATGTGGGCGCACTATCATCCCCACCAGCGGCGGATTTGCGCCTAGGTGTATCACCGAGCTGACAATAGATAAGTTAGTCAAGCCTTGTGAGTCTTGAGTGCCAATTAAATTAGCGCTTTTAAAACCAGAGAGTGAATTAATCAAATGGGTACGGGTGTGTTTATCAAGCGCGTCTATGCGCTCTTGGGTAAAATGCATTTGAAGTCCTTAACAGTAAAATAGTGTAACCCTATTAATCTTAATGGGCTGATTAACTTTTTAGATATCAATTTTTCTGAGTGTGCGCTGTTGGCAACATGCAACACGTTTGTGTTTATCGTTTGTCAGATTTTAGTTTCCTATGACACTGGCCGTTAGAACAGCTTGAATTGGGCATTAAAAATTTGCTAATAGAATGCCTATACTTTGCAAAAAAGCGATATCCAAGGTCGGCAAATAAGCGAATGATGGGTAAGCGGATAAGTTTTAACCAGCGATGTTTTCCAACAATCTCCCACGCCTGACAAGTCACATCAAGGCCGTAAATCATCTCACCCGATAGTGTTTGTGCTTGTAAATACGTCATTGCCTGATTGACATCAATACTTGGGTATCGAAGACTAAAATCAAGCGCATTAAGATCTTCAAGGATGATTTTTTGATGAATATCAGCATGTTTTAGTTGCTGCATTTCTATGCTGCATAGTGGGCAATTGCCATCGTAGAAAATGATCATATTACTGCTTTGAGATAATTCGAAAGAGCTAGTTTTTACGTTCAAGGATGACAAATAGATCCATTAAATAATGTTTGATCGCCCTGTGGCATCATACAAGGGCAAATGAGGCATAAATGAGCATTATGTTGCCATGCATGTTAACGTATATTTTCAGGATAAAAATCCAATATTCTGAAGCCAAGTATTTAAATTAAGCAAAAACTTCAGTCGTTAAAGCTGTTTTAACCACGTCATTAAAAAGGACAATCATTATGAGTAAGAAACAAGCATACGAAAAAAAATTGCAGGCGCAACTCGATGAGTGGAGTGCGCAAATTGATAGACTGAAAGCAAAAGCCGATGGTAAAGCTGCTGATGAGCAGTTGGAATACTATCAAAGAATAGAGGAACTTGAGTCGATGAAACAATCTGCCAATAAAAAACTTAATGAGCTTAAACAAGCCAGTGATGATGCTTGGGAAGACGTAAAAATCGGCATTGATAGCGCCTGGGATTCGCTCAGTGCAGCATTTAAGTCAGCGAGTTCAAGGTTTAAGTAATCATGTTGCACTAAAGATATTTATATCATATCTATCCTCTATTAAGGTGACCAATGATTAATACGTTACAGATTGTGAAATGGGCTATTAATCTTGGTCGCCAAAACAGCTATAAATCACGCCAGTCATTAATGACAGCTTCTCCATTGGACGACCTAAATAGCTTAGTTACAATTAACAATTAGCAGTGGAAGCTTACTATTACCAGCCAATAAAATAGTGCAAGTGGCTTCCTTGGTGCGGTCGAATTAGGCTAACTTGCGATAAACAACAATTGCCCTTACGACCATTTTAATTGGCAGAAAACAGAGTCTTAAACAACATAATGCAGATCCTAATCCTTGATAAGTGACTGCATTTTATTACTGTAACCCCTTCATAAACTCGAGTGTGTTACCCTTGAACGATTAACAGGGTAGGCAAGCAATACTAAGTTACCTCTCAAGCTCCATTGGGTCTATCCATGTTTTCTGGTTATTTACAGTCAACTTAGTGTTCACTTGAGTTCATATGATGTTTTGCCATCTGTTCTCAATCTATAGTGACCTTATCTAGATCAAGCTTGTGCCGATAAGTGAGTGCTATTCAATAATAGGTAAATGTC
Organism: Shewanella sp. 5S214; assembly: GCF_041439795.1. NCBI lineage: Bacteria > Pseudomonadati > Pseudomonadota > Gammaproteobacteria > Alteromonadales > Shewanellaceae > Shewanella > Shewanella sp. 5S214. The sequence goes on along the minus strand of NZ_JBGOOV010000001.1, from coordinate 111,589 downwards.
ATCAGCATGGTATTTGATGAAGAACATAACCTCATTTATGCGTGCACATTAATAGCGCAATGAGCCACCTTGGTCGATAAATAATTACAGGTCAAAAATATGAAAAAACTGTTCAATAAGATTTTTGCTGGAGTTCATCTGTTCGCAGCTGTCACTCTTATCATCTTATCTTTGATAATTATGCTGTGGTCTATTTACGAGGTCATTTCTGGCATAGAGTATGACTCTGGATTTATTCCATTAATGCTTCAATCTGTCGCCGCTATTATCATAGCTGCAGCGATTATCGATGTTGCACAGTACATGATGGAAGAAGAAGTGTTTAAGGATAAAGAGCTGCGAGATCCCAAAGAGGCAAGAAGAACAATTACAAAAATTATTGTCATTATTACCATCGCCGTCAGTATTGAAGGACTGGTGTTTATATTCAAAGCAGGAACGAAAGACCTTAGCCTTTTACTCTATCCGGCGTTACTTATCATAGTATCAGCGATTTTGATTGTTTCGCTTGGCGTGTACCAAAAATTAAGCGCGACTATCGAGAAAAGAGAAGAGGAAAGTGAATTGTAAGCCTGTGAAAAATGATATTTAGCGATGGCTTAGATAAGTGTTGCGCCGCCATATGCGGCGATTCTCTTTAGTGAAAATGGTTATCTAAATAGAGCGAGTACTAACAGGCTATATTTCACCTTGTAGCTATATTTCAGGGATATCTTTCAGTAATGTTAAGATAGTTTGATTATTGTTTATATTTGCTAAATCAATTAGATAGCTTTTCTCAAGCTCTTGCATCGGTTCATTTGCTAATAAATCTTTTACCAAATGCTCTTCATCATTTGCGATAGCTGTTTTTAAGGCTGCAAAAGTAGCGATACTGTGCTTATGTTGATCAGTATTATGCGATCCCATTAGTTGCACTCCATTAAATGTTTGATATTGATGTCTAGCTGTTCACTCACACTAACAATATTAACGTGCATGTTGCAATCAAAGTGATGGTAAATATACCGAATCGTTGTCGAGGGCATCTAAGCCTGTTAAACAGGTTACGACTTGTCCTTAACTGTGGCTTGAGCGCTGATTTGCAAAGCATAGTGTTAATTCGGATCGAGTTTTAACGCTAATAGCGGCATACAAAGCCGTGTTGATAAAAAGATGGTATCGTATTATTACCAGTTTACTCTTTTGATTTTAAAGGGATCTGGCCACATTATGTGGTTGAAAAGCACACAGTAACGTTGCGGAGACAAGTTATGAGTTACGAAATAAAGGAAGAAAATCGTGATCATGCTCCATTAGAGCGTGGTTTTCTTAAGTTCTCATTGCCTGTTGAGTCATTTATCAATAGTCAGATCGTAGCTGGAATCGTATTACTTGTTTCAGCAATAGCAGCCATTCTTATGGTTAATTTAGGATTGCAACACAGTTATGAAGCCTTAAGTACACTTGAGCTAACTATTTCTCTTGGCGATTGGGCTATAAGTCATTCATTACATTACTGGATCAATGACGGTTTAATGGTGTTGTTCTTTTTCATTTTAGGGCTAGAAATTAAATATGAATGCTTGGTCGGAGCGCTAAGCGATTTAAAAGATGCTGGATTAGTTATTGTTATGGCACTGGGGGGCATGGTGCTTCCGGCACTAATTTACTCTAGTATTATTTGGATTAGTGAGTCGTCCAACGCTTATCAAGGCTGGGGTGTGCCTATGGCCACAGACACGGCTTTTGCGATAGGTATTCTCACACTGTTAGGCGCTAAAGCCCCTCGAGCGGCTTACATTATTCTTACTGGTTTAGCCATTGTAGATGACATGGGAGCAGTAGCTGTTATAGGTTTATTTTATACCGACCAAATTATTATTCAGTCACTTCTATGGGCGGGGCTCACGCTATTAGTCCTGTTTTTTATAAACCTTCTTGGTATCAGGAAACCTGTCTTTTATTTAGTGGGCGGTTTTTTTCTTTGGTGGTTTATTCTTCAATCAGGCGTACATGCAACCACCGCAGGTCTGTTAGCCGCAATGATGGTGCCGACACGTCCTTATACCAACAAAATCTGGTTTCGCCGTAAAATGCAAAATGTCATCCATGATTTTAAGGACGTAGACAGTGAAGATACTCCTATCCTTGAAAATGAACAACAACACGCACTGGCTGTAAAGGCAGAAGATATTGCCAAGCAAACGACAGCGCCAATATTACGCTGGGGATATACACTAGATAAACCTGTCAGTTTGATTATTCTACCTTTGTTCGCTTTTTTAAATGCAGGCGTAATGTTACCTACGGTCATTCCTGAATTTAACGATACTGTGGTCACACTGGCGATAATACTCGCATTGGTTTTAGGAAAGGGGATTGGTATTAGCTTTTTTGCCTGGTTGGGATTAAAAGTAGGTGCGGTAAGATTGCCTGATGGTGTGACATTTTCTCATATCATTGGTATCGGTTTTTTGGCGGGTGTAGGCTTTACAATGTCATTATTTATATCAGTATTAGCATTTGAGGGACAACCCGCTTTAATTGAACAAGCAAAACTGGGTATCCTTTTCGGTTCATTAATTGCCGGTATAATAGGAGCTGCTATATTGTTTTCGGTCTCTAAAGATTAGGTTAAATAGTTGGCCCAATTAGCGTATCGAGACGAATAGATAATAGTCAATTTCAATAATGTCAACGTATTGATAGGTACTGGAAATGGGCCGCAAAAGTGATGGCAAAGAACGCTTGCTACAAGCAATATTAGATTTAATGTGGCAGAGCAGCTATGGCACTCTCACTATTGATGCTATATGTGAGCGAGTCGGCGTGAAGAAGGGCTGTTAATACTATTTTTTCAAATCTAAATCACAATATGCTACTGAGGCAATCCGCGACGGATCGGAGGAAAAAAAGCCGAAAATCAACACCTTTGTTCGGTAACTAGACCACCTTTAGAATGACTTAAAGCCTACTTTTACGATATACAATAAACACAGGTCGAGGCTATCGAGAAACATGGCCGCGTGTTGGGCTGCCCACATTTCTGTATGGATGATGAAATAAGCAGTATTGAAACTGTTGATTTTCACGCGCGTTAGGATTTATTCAAAAACAAAGATGCTTATTTATCTATTTATCTATTTATCTATTTATCTATTTAAGAGTTATTATTAAGTTAATCTTATGTGGCTAATAACATACGCTGATTATTGTTAGTACCTATAATCACTTTCATACTTAAACAAAACTTAATCCCAATCGACAGTATTGTTAACTGAATGTACTCAATTACATCCTTTTAGTCTGAACTGTTTACAATTATTAAGATTTATTGGCCTAATTGGAAAGGCTAACATTGGTATGTTAGTGTAACTAAACAGTAAAATATAATTTGGTTTATTTAAGACACAGCACTAACAGTGATTTTTATAACCTTGCTTTAATATGGTTAGTGTCATACTGAAAATATATTTAAATATTATCTATAAATATAAATGTCTTAAATCATAGGTAATGACGAGTTTTATATTTAAATATCGCATTGACATATCTAAGTGGTTACTTTAGGTAATTTACTCATTCAATTATAGTTGACCATTTAGTAAAGAATAACAATGTAGATATCAAGCAAGTGAATATGATCAACGCATTTTATTCCATCTAGGCTATTACCATTATTGGCAAAATAGCGCTATTTACGATGTTGTTGCTAAGTCTTTTTGTAATGGCTGGGAGCGCAAACCCTTCCAGTATATTTGTCATCAGGTTTACCGATATTCGAATACTAGACACAGAAAATCGACGTATGTCAGCATAAGCGTACGCCTTCACATATAATCAGAAGGAATCCTAATATGAAAAACTTTGACTTTCATAACCCCACAAAAATCCTCTTTGGCAAAGGCCGCATCGCAGACCTGAACGATCATGTTCCAGCAGATGCAAAAGTATTGATTATCTATGGCGGCGGTAGCGCAGAACGGACCGGCGTGTTAACACAAGTACGAACAGCACTAGCTGATCGCACATTAGTCGAGTTCGGCGGTATAGAGCCAAATCCTCGTTATGCCACTACCCTTAATGCCGTTAAAGCAATCGCTGATAACGACATCACCTTTTTGCTTGCCGTGGGTGGCGGATCTGTTATTGATGCGACTAAATTCATTGCCATGGCGGCGCTTTATGCCGGTGACCCTTGGGAAATCCTTACTGCTGGCAGTACAAAAGTGACCGAGGCTATGCCGTTCGGTACTGTGCTAACACTGCCTGCAACAGGATCAGAGATGAATAATGGTGGAGTGATCACTAACCCAGAGAAGGTCGCCAAGCTTCCTTTTAGAAGTCCACATTGCTACCCAATTTTTTCTGTTCTCGATCCTGAGCTTACCTATACGCTGCCTGCTCGTCAGATTGCCAATGGTGCAGTAGATGCCTTTGTTCATATCGTCGAGCAGTATCTGACTTACCCCAGCGGCGCACACGTACAGGATGGTTTTGCCGAGTCTCTACTGCGCACCATTATTGAGCTTGGCCCTAAAGCGCTAGAGACACCAGAAGATTATGACATCCGCGCAAGTTTGATGTTGACGGCCACGCTGGCCTTGAATGGATTAATCGGTGCCGGAGTGCCACAAGATTGGGCTTCTCACATGATCGGACATGAGATTACCGCGCTCAATGATACCGACCACGCCCGTACACTTGCAGTTATATTGCCGTCATTATTGAATGATCAGCGCGGCCACAAGCACGAAAAACTACTGCAATATGCTCGTAATGTTTGGGGGATCAACGAAGGTTCTGATGCCGTACGAATTGACGCTGCGATAGATGCTACGCGTGCATTCTTTGAGCAACTAGGCATTAAGACTCACTTAAGCGACTACGATATTGCCGCCCCAGAAATTGAACTTATCGTTAGTGCCTTGCAGGAACATGGCATGACGGCCCTTGGCGAACATAAAGACATCACCCCAACTGATGTGCGCCGGATTCTCGAAGCGTCACTTTAAAGGAGATAGAACATGACACAGACAAACACAACGAATCGACAATGGGTTCTTAGCCAACGTCCTTCAGGCGAGCCTACGGAAGACACGTTAACTTTGATTGACAGCCATCCCTGTTGCTGGCGACCAACAAATGCTACTGCGGACTGAGTTCCTTTCGCTTGATCCCTATATGCGGGGGCGGATGAGCGATGCACCATCTTATGCCGACCCAGTCGAAATAGGCGAGGTGATGATAGGCGGCACAGTGTCTCAAGTTGTTGATTCCAATATCGATGGCTTTGCTCCAGGCGACTTTGTGCTTAGTTACAATGGTTGGCAGGACTATGCAGTGTCTGATGGCGTTGGGCTTACTAACCTCGGTAAGTCTTCGTCGCATCTTTCATGGGCGCTCGGTATTTTAGGCATGCCTGGGTTTACTGCTTGGGCTGGCCTGAAGCAGATTGGTGCACCAAAAGCAGGCGAAACCATTGTTGTGGCAGCTGCGACCGGTCCTGTCGGCGCTACTGTTGGTCAAATTGGCAAGCTACTTGGCTGCCATGTGGTTGGAATTGCGGGCGGTGCGGAAAAATGTGCTTATGCAGTAGACGAGTTGGGCTTTGACGCCTGCATCGACCATAAGGCTGCTGACTTTGCCGTCCAACTTGCTAAGGTGAGCTCAAAGGGCATTGATGTCTATTTTGAAAGTGTCGGTGGTAAGGTCCTTGATGCTGTTATTCCGCTATTGAATCCGAACGCACGAATCCCACTTTGCGGGCTGGTATCGCAATACAATGCTACCAATTTGCCAGAGGGGCCAGACAGGATGAACTGGCTGATGGGGCAGATCCTGCGCAAGAAAATAAAACTGCAGGGTTTCATTATTTTTGATGATTTTGGCCATCTGTATCCTGATTTCGCGACAGAGATGACTGCTTGGGTTAAAAGCGGCAAGATTAAATGTCGAGAAGAGATTATCACAGGGTTAGAAAATGCCCCAAATGCATTCATAGGTCTACTTAATGGTGAAAGCTTTGGTAAGCGTACGATCCACGTTGGTCAAAAGTAAAAGGTCAGTACATTACCATCTTAATCATACTGACTTTGCTCTCGGGTGATAGCTTTTCACAATAGCAGCTGATCATAAAGTAAAGAACATACTCATCTCTAGTTAAGTGGCACATAATTAGTGTGCCACTGCATACAGGGCCTAACTTATATCATTATTGGCAAAGTCTGCACTGCCATAAAATGAGCCTATGGCAGTTGATATTATTTATTCCGTGTATCCGAAGGGTACTCGCCAAAATACATAAAATAGTCATTGGAAAATCGTCCTGCATTAACTACCCCAAAATCGATAGCGATTCTACTAATACTTTTTTCTGGACTGAATTTTATTTCATGCTTAATAAGGTTTAGTCTTCTTTTTATAAGATAAGCCTTGGGTGAACATCCAAGGATTGACTTAAAAGAATATTCTAAAGTTCTTATACTACAAAAGCAGATATTAGATAATTCTACGATAGTTAAATTGGATTTAGGTTCTTTATGGATAGCAGCTAACGCCCGTTTAACAACAACGACTCTATGTTTTGAACTACAAATTACCTTTTTATCACCAGATTCACCCAAAATTTCTAATATGTTTACTAAAATCGTATCCTGAGCGTCTAGTGCGGCCAGATAATTCCATTGGCTTACTTGGTCAATAACACTTAACGTATAATTAATAAGCTGTTTTATTTTTAAATTCTCAATATTTGAAAATGTAGTTTTATTTCTCAGGTTTTTTAATGATGGTAAGGTATCAGTAAGGTTTTGGTATTTATAGTAATCTTGCAATACTGCCAAAGGGATTAAAAAATCCATTGTTTCAACAAGTTTAGGATGAAGAACCAATAGATCTTCGTCGGGTAAAACGGCTAAAATAGAGTCGCTACCGAAAACCTTGCCATCTATTATTTGTGATTCCCTTTCTATGGGGAAAGAGAGATAAATTTTATCCTGTGCTAAAGCTCCATGATATAAGATGCTGGTATTAATACGCCAATGGTTGATTTCAATCAGCGGGAGCTTAACATTTCTATTTGTGCTAAAAAAACGTCCACTACCAACCTGCGTTGCTTCTACGTCCAGTCCATTTAAATTATCAATATAGACATCAATACTATTACACTCAACGTACTTCATTTTGGATACAACGCACTAGAAACTAATATTTTCTAATTGAATGAATATAATATGCCAATAATCTACAGCAAATAAAGTTACTGTGGCATACAAATTACGCAATTATAACAGTTTGAGCTACACAAACCCTACAAACCATAATGTTAGTAATCATACAAAAATCGCAATATGAATTTTATCCCTTAAAAATAATAGTTTGGATGTTTTTTTGAGTGTATTGTTATAGTTAAGTTACTAACATAACTACTCTAAAAAAATGCAATGCCAATGATAAGGGGTTGTGTGTTTCCTTTATAAGTTTAGTCACTAAATTAGTTCATCAAGCCATTGAAAATTGGGTCTTTCCGCGTTTTCAAAAAGGAGCAGAATGGATATGAATCAGTTGTTACAACGTTATGGTGATCTACGGTATGAACCGGCAGGCAATGATGAAATGATCAGTTATATGGTTGTTTACATATGCAAATATCATGTGCGAAGTGACGACGTATCTTTAAGTTAAGAGTAAGACTTTTCGCCAGGCCTAGCCGCTTAAAATAAGTTCTACAGCAATAAAGGCAGCTAGTAATAAAGAATATTATCTCATAGCTAAATAATTGCGCGGCAAAGTTATACTGGTGAATGATATTTTTTAACAGTTGTAGGTGGCTGTAAATAATATAAAACAGCAGCAAAGATTGAGCTTATTTTTAAAGTCTTCGATCAGTTTTTCAATGTACTGATTGTAAACATTAAATTTAATGAGGTTATTTCAATGGCTTATAAAATTAAAAGTGAAAAAAGCTCTGAATGTGTCTTAGCAAAAAAAAGAAATATGAAATATATAGTCGTTTTTTTGATCTTAGCACTTGCTTGTACGTTTTCTATATTTTTATTGTACACAAAGAGTGTAATCACCTTAAATAAGTCATTCAATAATTATAGTCGCGTCGCACAAGCAGTTAGTGACATAAGGAAACATACGCTTTTAAGTCAACTGTCACTAGTTGATTTAATATACATTCCTAACAAGCACGGACTGGAAAATATAGCTAGTCAAAATGACCATTATGATAATCAAGTTAATCGAGCATTTGATCTACTGGGTAAAGAATTTGTTGGAGATAAAAGTAGGGTCGATACGGTTAAACGGGTTTACTTAGATTGGCTCTCTGTCAGAGAACAAATTATTGCTAGAATTAGACTTAATGAAGAAAAGAGTTTATTACTTAACCAGCTACAACAAAATACGCAAAACATAAAAAAAATTAATAAGCAGTTAGAATTTCTGACAAATACGGCTGAAAGTAAAGCTAACAATATTACACAAACGTCTTATAACGGTTCATTAGAATATTTACGTATTGAATTACTCATTTTAGTCTTACTGGCATCATGTTTGTTAATAGTTTTTTATACATTTCAGAGGTATATAACAAATGAAAAACAAGCAGTATCGAGCCAACTTGCATGGTCAAACAAGCTTTTAGAATCATCTCCTGATGCAATGATAATTTCCGATAGAGACGGAGTTATCTCTCAAGTGAATAAGAGTGCAGAAGACCTTTTTGGTTACTCAAAAAGTGAATTTGTAAAATTAAACATTGCGACACTCATGCCGAAAAGGTTTGTTAATCATCACGAGAAAATAGCACTTTTTTTCAACCATTCGAGCGCGAGAATGATGGGGCTCGGAAAGACATTATATGCACTAAATAAGCAGGAAAAAGAATTTCCAGTTGAGATAAGTTTGAATCTAGCAGAGCTGAATAATCGCAAAGTGGCTATTACCGTTATTCGGGATATATCAGAGAAGAAACAAAATGAAGCGAAGTTAATACATCAAGCTAATTATGATTTACTGACCAACTTACCAAATAGGAAACTAATAAACGATAGACTGGACCAAGCTATTAGTCGGGCAAATCTAAGTAATAATAAATTTGGTGTGTTGTTTATCGACTTAGATCATTTCAAAAAGGCCAATGACCTCCACGGTCATGAATTCGGCGATAAGTTACTTATTTGTATTGCAAATGTACTTAGAGACTTATTACGAGTCGAAGATACAATTGGTCGACTTGGTGGCGATGAGTACCTGGTTATTATACCTGACATTATTCATAGTGAGTCACTGACCAATATAGTTGAAAAAATATTACTCGCAATTGAATGCATTGAGCCTATCGACGGAAAAAGTGTACAAATTGGCGCGAGTATTGGCATAAGCATTTATCCAGACTGTGGGCGTAATTGTGATCAATTAATTCGCAATGCCGATCTCGCTATGTATGATGCGAAAAAAAGTTTGGGTAAAAGCTCTTATTCGTATTTTGAGGATGCGATGTTTATTCAGACAGCTGAATACTACGCATTAGAAATAGCTTTGCAGCAAGCTTATGAAAATAATGAATTTTACCTTGTTTATCAACCAAAATTCGAAATCAAATCTCAAAATATAATTGGTTTTGAAGCATTGCTGCGATGGAACAATTTTCGCTTCAGTCATTTAGTTCCAGAAGATTACATTCCTATTCTCGAGAAAAAAAACCTTATAAATAAGGTCGGCGATTTTGTGTTAAAAACTTCCCTTGAAGCAATCAAGCACTGGCAGGATTTAACAGGAAAAGAGCTTCATGTTGCAGTAAACATATCTCCTTACCAGATGAAAGATCCGACATTCTCACGTTCCATTGAAAAACTTTTAGAAACGTATCAATTAGATGGACGTTGTTTAGAGATAGAGCTTACTGAGCAAACACTCATTGAGCCCTCACTAATGTTAGATCAAGCATTAGCGAATTTAAGGAAAATAGGCGTTGGTATAGCGTTAGATGACTTTGGCACGTGTTATTCATCACTACAGTATTTAGCTAATTATCCTATTACATCCATAAAAGTCGACAAGTCTTTCGTTAGCGGGATCAATAATAACAACTTCAATGAAATCAAAGTGGTTTTGGTTAATACCATTGTATCGCTGGGGAGTTCTTTAAATCTAATGGTAACGGCTGAAGGAATTGAACTCGAGGAACAAATCAAACATCTCCTCAATATTAACTGTGATTATGGTCAAGGTTACTACTTTAGTAAGCCACTCACATCTGAAAATATTATTTCACTGCTTTTAAAAGACGCCTGAAAGCATTGCCACAGTAAACATTTCACACAAACTAACTAATGAGTAACTTACATGAGTAAAGAACAAACTTTTTCGCCTAGCGAAATTCTCCTTTCTACAACAGATTTGAACAGTTACATAAAGTACGCCAACAAAAGTTTTTGTGATATCTCTGGGTTTTCTTTAGATGAAATGATGGGTAAGCCACATAACATGGTCAGGCACCCCGATATGCCGAAGGCGGCATTCAAAGACATGTGGAGCTATATTCAAGCTGGAAATTCCTGGATGGGACCCGTTAAAAATAAATGTGAAAATGGTGATTACTACTGGGTAAATGCTTTTGTAACACCAATAAAGGACAAAACGGGTAAAACGTTTGAATATCAATCTGTGCGTACTTATTTAGACAGTGATGTAAAACGTAGAGCAGATTCTGTATACGGAAAAATTGCAGCGGGTAAACCCTTTAAGCAAATTAGCTTCAGTAAAGACTCAACATTATGGGTGCAAATTATATTCATCATTCTTATGGCGCTATCCTTAAGTTCCTTATTTTTTGCAAACAGTTCATTGTGGTTTACTTTACCAAATTTAGCTGTATCACTCTGTGGAATAATTATTTTTTCCTCATGGAGGACTAAATATTCTCGCGTGGTTAAAACGGCAAAAGCTGTGTTTGATAATCCTCTAATGAGCTTCATATATTCAGGTAATAACGATGCAACCGGCATCATAGAATTAGCTTTAAAAATGCGTAAAGCAGAATTGAGTGCGGTAGTTGGTCGAGTATCTGACGATTCAGAAAAAGTGACAGCCTTGGCGCAGGACTCCTCTTATTGCGGCGAAGACGTTAAAAACATCTTAAATAGACAAACGAGTGAAACCAATCAAGTTGCGACAGCGGTTAATCAAATGTCTTTAACAATACAAGAAGTCGCTCGTATTGTAAGTAGAGCTGCGCAATCTTCCCAGCAAGGTTTAAATAGCAGTAATAAAGGGCAAGAAATTGTTACTCAAACGGTTGCCGCTATTGAGGAGTTATCAAAGCAACTTAGTAATGTAGACCATTCAATAGATCGTTTAGTTAAAGGTACTAAATCAATTGAAGCTGTTCTTAGTGAAATTAGCAGTATTGCAGATCAGACTAATTTACTAGCACTAAATGCGGCTATTGAAGCGGCAAGAGCGGGAGAACAAGGAAGAGGATTTGCGGTTGTAGCCGATGAAGTTAGGGCCCTAGCAATGCGTTCTCAACAATCAACCAATGAGATTGGTCAACTTTTAGGTGAGTTAAGGGGGGAGTCAGTTCTAGCCATTAAAGCAATGAATTCAAGTAATGAACAATCGGAAAAATGTGTTGCTTTAGCTAATGCAACTGGTGATTCCTTCGAAAATATAACCAATGTAGTTTCGGCAATAGCTGGTTTAAATACACAAATTTCAACAGCAATAGAAGAGCAATCGGTCGTATCTGAACAAATAAGTCGAAGCGTTGTCGCCATTAGTGATATGGCAAAGCATAGTGAGCAACAAAGCATTAAATCTGTATCCATGAGTAAAGAGCTGCTTATCAGGTTAAGCGACCAATATAATCTTATTATCCAGTTTAAAGATTGAACGCTGGAGAATTTAATAGATGAGTTTACTTGTAGTCGCTCATGCTTGCTTAGACCGATTTTTGACTGTAGATAAATCATCTTAGTCAACAATCGGGGTTCTAAGTGTATAGACTGATGATTATCAACGTTATTGAATGTCCATTAGCATACAAGACAAATAATTTGACTGTTTTTTGGCTGAACAGGATTAACTAACGGCCTAAGAATCAAAGCTGGGGGAGATGAGGGTAGTATTAAAGGTTGTTTTCAAAACACCTTGTACAAACATATTTAGCTCGTTAGTGATTTGTGCCTTTTTTATATCTACATACTGCTAATTACCAATTTATAATGCAAGGAAACCCTATAAATCTGCACATCAAAAAATACAAATTGTCACAAGATTAATCAAATTGGTAAAGGGTAGGTTAATTCTAATAATATGACTGACTTGAAAAAGGCTTTTAAAACGAGGAGATAAAGCAAGAAATGGTACACCCGAGTGGACTCGAACCACCGACCCCTACCATGTCAAGGTAGTGCTCTAACCAGCTGAGCTACGGGTGTATTATATGATTTTCAATCTTTAGACTCTTTGAGAAGAGTGGTACACCCGAGTGGACTCGAACCACCGACCCCTACCATGTCAAGGTAGTGCTC
>NZ_JBGOOV010000001.1:0-98962 GCF_041439795.1 Shewanella sp. 5S214 | reverse complement strand
TAACCAACTGAGCTACGGGTGTATTGTTTACTACAGTATCACTTCAAAACATTTCGCTTCAAAGCGGCCGCTATAGTAAGTTGGATAGCCTACTGCTTGCAAGCAAAAAAAACATATTTATGCCTAAATGGTGATTTGCTGTGCAACTTGCTTCAACGTTAAGCAAAATTACATGCTTAACGTTGATAATTTACAATTATTACCCTATTGGGTTAAATACCAAGCCTTTCTTTTGAATATACTTTAACCTAATAGCAAACAGAATTGCTGCTGATGTTAATCCTGCAATTAATCCAATCCAAAATCCATGAGCCCCCATTGATGGTCGAATCATATCGGTATAGCCCAATACATATCCGGTAGTCATACCAACACACCAATAGGAAAACAAGGTAATGTAAAATGCACTTCGAGTATCTTTATAACCTCTGAGTGCACCAGCTGCGACAACTTGGATTGAGTCTGAGATTTGATAAAATGCAGCTAACATCATTAGGCTACCCGCTAAGGCGACCACTTCAGGGTTGTCATTGTATAACAAGGCTATTTCATGCCTAAACATCACTGTCAGTAGGGCGGTTAATACCGCTAATGACAAAGACAAACCTAATCCTACTTTGGCCACAAGAGCCGATATTTCAGGTTGTCCACGGCCAAGGTAGTAACCAATACGAATGGAGACCGCAATACCAATAGATAGTGGCAGCATAAATATGATTGAAGAGAAATTAAGCGCGATTTGGTGACTTGCAACAACATTAGCGCCTAATGGGGCAAGAAATAACGCGATCACGGCAAATAGACTCACTTCAAAAAATAATGCCAAGGCAATTGGCATACCCAGTTTAATCATCGACCACATGCTCGCCAAGTGCGGACGATAAAACTGTTGAAACGGTTTAAGTTCTTTAAAGGTTTTATCAACCAACATATAAATAATCATCGCCGCTAGCATTGCCCAAAATACCAGTGCGGTAGCGACGCCACAACCGGCACCACCCATTGCAGGAATACCAAAACCGCCATAGATAAACACATAATTGGCCGGTATATTGACGGCTAAACCAATAAATCCGATAACCATGGTTGGCATTGTATAAGAGATCCCCTCACTGCAACCACGAAGCACTTGATACAAGACAAACGGCATAGCTCCCCATAAAATAGCATCTATATATCCAACCGTTAATTCATGCAGTTTAGGTTCTAAATGCATTAAATCGAGTAAATAAGTAGAAGATGCAAGAAAGAACATCACACCAATACCGCCAATTATGGCAATATATCCTGCCTGAAACAGTATTTTGGGAATGGCTTGCTGATTATTCGCCCCATGATGTTGAGAAAAGACAGGCGTAAAAGACATTAATAAACCTTGAACGAATAAGATTGCCGGTAACCAAAGACTGGTTCCTACCGCAACAGCAGCCATATCGACTGCACTGACGCGACCAGCCATGACAGTATCAATAAAGCCCATCATGGTTTGTGTAACTTGTGCTATCAGCACTGGCAGCGCCAATTTGATTAAGCGTGATATTTGAAACCCTGTATTATTCATTAAAAAACCTATAACGGAACGAGAGAATTATGTTTACTGGTATAGTTCAAGCCACTTGTGAAGTGGTATCAATTAACAATGCGACCGGCCTTAAAACCTTTGAAGTCGCTATGACACCAGCGTTAACACAAGGATTAGTGACAGGTGCTAGCGTAGCCAATAATGGTGTTTGCCTTACGGTAACCAAGATACTAAATGATAAGGTTTTTTTTGATGTAATGGAAGAAACATTAGCCGTGACTAACTTAGGCAATACCCAGGTTGGTGACTCAGTGAATATAGAACGTTCGTTGACGTTTGGCACCGAAATAGGTGGACATATACTATCTGGTCATGTGCATACTTTGGCGACAGTTAAAGCGGTTAGCAATACCGCTGAACATTATAATATAGAGCTCCAAGTTGATCCGCAGTGGATGAACTACATTTTCTATAAAGGTTTTGTGGGAATTAATGGTTGTAGTTTAACCGTAGGAAAGGTCAATGACAGTGGGTTTGTTTTGCACTTAATTCCTGAAACGTTAAAACTAACCAATCTAAATCAATACGGTGTTGGTGACACAATCAATATCGAAATTGACAGTCAAACTCAAGTGATCGTTGATACGGTCGAAAGAGTGCTCGCAAAAAAGCAACTTGCATAAGCTGTTAAAACGATATGGCTTGCTTCATTTTATGCAAGCCATATCGATCAGTAAATTTGTTCATCGTCAGCGTCGATATGAAGTTCTATCATTTTACGATTATCATCAAGATGCATCCGAATATATATCGGATTGCAGCACATACGGCAATTATCGTAATATTCTTGATCACCAGAACTGGTATCTAAAGCAACATGTTGATGATGCCCGCAGTGGGGGCAACTGATGACACGCGAAAGTAATCTCATAGCGAGTACTCCTCACTGACTAACTCGTTTTAATAAGTATAGTGAGCATTTCAACATTTGGATCATCCATAAGAATGATTCTCATGGTTAAAAATTAATTCATTCAAAATAAAGTTAAGCTTACAATTTTATGTATAAAGTATTTTATTTCAACTAGTTGTGTGGTGAATTTATATCATTCATTATAGCGGCTGTAGACTATTATTTTTCTTATGCTTAGCGATATCCGTCAATAATCTTAAAAATGGTTTTTTTGATTAACCCTGCAATAGCTTGTATTAACCTTATTTTCCTGCATAAAACCTGAATTTTATCACTAAATCACTATTGTGTGGTTGCGTGCTAAAGCGCTTATCGCATAAAATAAACGATTACGTTTTTGGGTAACTAAGACTCCTGTACTGTCTTGATTTCATTAACGTGTTTCTCGTTCAAATAGAACATACTTAATTACCATGTGGCCCTACGTGTGGGTCACCACTGGAAAAGGAAATTTAATGCCTATTATTACACTGCCTGATGGTAGCCAACGTGAGTTTGCTACGCCTGTCTCGACTCTTGATGTTGCATTAGACATCGGCCCTGGTTTAGCAAAAGCGTGTATTGCTGGCCGCGTTAACGGTGAACTGAAAGATGCAACTGACTTAATTACTGCAGATTCTGAATTAGCTATTATTACGGCTAAAGACGAAGAAGGTGTTGAAATCCTTCGCCATTCTTGTGCGCATTTACTTGGTCACGCGATCAAACAAATGTGGCCTGAAACTAAAATGGCGATTGGTCCCACAATCGACAACGGATTTTATTACGATATCGATTTAGACCATAAACTGACCCATGAAGACATTGAAGCCTTAGAAAAACGCATGCTTAGTCTTGCAAAAACTAACTACGATGTGGTCAAAAACGTTGTCTCTTGGCAAGAAGCTCGTGATGCATTTACCGCTCGCGGTGAAGAGTACAAAATTGCGATTCTTGATGACAACATCAGTAAAGATGCAACACCAGCGCTTTATCACCATGAAGAATACATCGACATGTGTCGTGGCCCTCATGTACCAAACATGCGTTTTTGCCAAAACTTTAAGTTAATGAGCGTGGCAGGTGCATATTGGCGTGGTAATTCTGACAATAAAATGTTGCAACGTATATACGGTACAGCATGGGCAGACAAAAAAGCACTCAAAACACATTTAGTCCGTCTAGAAGAAGCGGCTAAGCGCGATCACCGTAAAATTGGTAAACAATTAGATTTGTACCATATGCAAGAAGAAGCGCCAGGAATGGTGTTTTGGCATAACGATGGTTGGAGCATATTTTTAGAACTCGAGAAGTTCATTCGTCAAAAGTTAGGCCAATACACTTATCAAGAAGTGAAAGGTCCACTTATGATGGATCGAGTGTTATGGGAACGTTCTGGCCACTGGGATAAATACGCCGAAGCCATGTTCACCACTAACAGTGAAAACCGTGAATACGCAATCAAGCCAATGAACTGTCCTGGTCATGTGCAGATTTTTAACCAAGGGTTAAAATCTTATCGTGACTTACCGTTACGTATGGCTGAGTTTGGTTGTTGTCATCGTAATGAGCCATCGGGTTCTCTTCATGGTTTAATGCGCGTACGCGGCTTTACACAAGATGATGCACATGTTTTCTGTACTGACGACCAAGTTCAAGCAGAAGTTAGTGAATGTATTCAAATGGTATATGACACATACGCGACATTTGGTTTTGAAAATATCGTGGTTAAATTGTCTACGCGTCCTGAAAAACGGATTGGCGACGACGATATGTGGGACCGAGCAGAAGATGCTTTAAAGCAAGCGCTTGCCAATAATAATATTAAATATGAAATATTACCGGGCGAAGGTGCATTTTATGGCCCGAAAATCGAATTTACTTTGCATGACTGTTTAGATCGTGCATGGCAATGTGGTACAGTACAACTCGATTATGCATTACCGACTCGTTTAGGTGCTACTTATGTCGCAGAAGACAACAGTCGCCAAACGCCAGTAATGATCCATCGTGCTATTTTAGGCTCTTTAGAACGTTTCATAGGTATATTGATAGAAGAATACGCCGGCAAATTCCCAACATGGCTTGCTCCAATGCAAGTTGTTGTAATGAATATTACCGACAAACAAGCTGATTATGTTGAAGAAATCGTTAAATTCTTTAAAGAACAGGGTATTCGAGCATCTTTTGACTTGAGGAATGAGAAAATAGGCTTTAAAATACGCGAACACACACTTAGACGTGTGCCTTATTTATTGGTCGTTGGTGATCAAGAAATGGAAAATAAGGAAGTAGCGGTGCGTACACGTGACGGTATCGATATAGGCAAGTTAAAACTAGAAGATTTCGCCGCGATGATACGTCAACAGATTTCGCTCCGTAGTCTCAAATTGTTGGAGGAATAGGTCATAAAGATCAAAAGAACAGCAGGGCGACAGCCAGCCCCTAATAGAATCAATGATGAAATCACTGGTGTACCTGAAGTCCGTTTATCAGGTTTAGATGGTGAGCCAATTGGTATATTAACTATAAAAGAAGCTCAGATCGTTGCAGATGAAGCCGGAGTTGATCTAGTAGAGATCAGTCCCAATGCTGAGCCTCCTGTCTGTCGTATAATGGACTACGGTAAGTTCCTTTTTGATAAAGCGAAAGCTCAAAAGGAACAAAAAAAGAAGCAAAAACAGGTCCAGGTTAAGGAAATTAAATTCCGTCCTGGCACTGATGAAAACGACTATCAGGTAAAACTACGCAACCTGATTCGTTTTCTGGAAGATGGTGACAAAGCGAAAATTACGCTGCGTTTCCGTGGTCGCGAAATGGCACACCAAAACCTAGGTATGGATCTTTTGAACCGTATCAAGGCTGATTTGGAAATATATGCGGTTGTCGAATCTTTCCCGAAAATGGAAGGCCGTCAAGCAATTATGGTGCTAGCACCTAAAAAGAAATAGTAGGGCAACCTAAAGTAGCAAAAGTCTCTTGAGGCTTTTGCTCGCCTTACGTTTATTAACGTCCCAATGCGGAGTTTTAGAAATGCCTAAAATGAAAACAGACAAGGGTGTAGCGAAGCGTTTTAAGAAAACCGCTAATGGTTTCAAGCGCAAGCAAGCACACTTACGTCACATTTTGACCAAGAAAAGCACTAAGCGTAAGCGTCACTTACGTGCTAAATGTTTAGTTGC
Organism: Shewanella sp. 5S214; assembly: GCF_041439795.1. Lineage (NCBI taxonomy): Bacteria > Pseudomonadati > Pseudomonadota > Gammaproteobacteria > Alteromonadales > Shewanellaceae > Shewanella > Shewanella sp. 5S214. The sequence goes on along the minus strand of NZ_JBGOOV010000001.1, from coordinate 93,306 downwards.
TAAATCTGACGTTCCAGCAATCGCGCGTCAACTACCATACGCTTAATTTAGGAGATAGAAAATGCCAAGAGTTAAGCGTGGTGTAACCGCACGTGCTCGTCACAAGAAAGTACTTAAACTAGCTAAAGGTTATTATGGCGCTCGTAGCCGTACTTACCGTGTTGCTGTTCAAGCAGTTACTAAAGCTGGTCAATATGCTTACCGTGACCGTCGTCAGAAAAAACGTCAATTCCGTCAGTTATGGATTGCACGTATTAATGCAGCGTCTCGTCAAAATGGTCTGTCTTACAGCCGTTTCATTAACGGCTTGAAAAAGGCGTCTATTGAAATCGATCGTAAGATTTTGGCTGACATCGCTGTTTTCGACAAAGTTGTTTTTGCAACTTTAGTTGAAAAAGCAAAAGAAGCGTTAAACTAAGTAATTAGTTTGTCGCTTAAAAAGAGGAACCTTCGGGTTCCTTTTTTTATGCCTGTAACAATTTTAATATCTGCAATAATCACTCACCCAAATCACATTTATGTGTATTTTACTTAGGTATCTCACGCTTATATAAATGTAGCCATTGATATAAATTAATCGCAATACTGGGCTTTTTATTAATCACTTAAGTGAGGCATTAAATACTGGCCTGTGAGTGATTTTTAAAGACGTACCTATAACAAGTGTCTAGTAAGGCTGATTATATTCAGTTTTACTAAACCTTAATGTTGATAATAATGATAATAAATGGGCTTAAATTTGATGAATATGTAATTTATTATCAAATTTGTCGCAACTATTAAAAGTCTCACTACTCAGCGCTTGCATACAGTGGTATAACTAAATAAATTTTGTCCATCCACTTCACTTAGGATAGTAGTAATGATCTTTTCTAAAGTCACGCTTGCTCCAGCAGACCCAATTTTAGGCTTAACAGATGCTTTCAAAGCTGATACTCGGCCTCACAAAGTTAATTTAGGGGTAGGTATTTATAAAGACGAAGCAGGGCAAACGCCGATTCTATCTTCTGTAAAAAAAGCTGAAGCCATTTTACTTGAAACCGAAAAGACAAAAAACTACCTGGGTATTGAAGGTGTGCAAGCCTATAATCAGGTCGTTCAAGAATTATTGTTTGGACCTCAAAGCACTATTATTACTGATAAACGTGCGGTTACAGCTCAAGCCCCAGGTGGAACAGGTTCGTTACGAGTAGCATCAGAATTTTTAGTTCGAAATACTGGATCAACCACCATTTGGGTCAGTAATCCTACTTGGGCCAATCATCAAAATATTTTCGAAACAGCTGGATTAACGGTTAAAGAATATCGTTACTATAAAGCTGAAAGCCACGATATGGATTTCGATGCGATGTTAGCCGATTTATCCACTGCAAATGTTGGTGACGTAGTATTACTCCATGGTTGCTGTCATAACCCAACCGGTATCGATTTATCGTTGGAGCAGTGGCAACAAGTCGCTAATATTTGTTTAGAAAAATCATTATTGCCGTTATTTGATTTTGCTTACCAAGGTTTTGGTGCAGGTATTGAAGAAGATGCCCAAGGTTTGCGTGCCGTTGCCGCTGTGGTACCAGAGTTATTAATTGCTAATTCGTTTTCTAAAAACTTTGGTTTATACAATGAGCGTGTTGGCGCAGTAACTATAGTTGCAGAAACTCAACAAGATGCAGTGACAAGTTTTAGCCAAATTAAAAAAACCATTCGCGCAAATTATTCTAATCCTCCGGCACACGGTGGCTTAATCGTTAGCACCATTTTATCTGATGCTGCACTGCGTCAAGAATGGCAAGCCGAATTAACTCTGATGCGTGAACGTATTGCCGAAATGCGCACTTTGTTTGTTGAGAGTTTAAAATCTGAAGGCGTACAACAAGATTTCAGTTTTATCTCGCGCCAAAATGGTATGTTTAGTTTTTCTGGTTTAAACAAAAGCCAAGTGGCTCGTTTAAAAGATGAGTTTGCTATCTATATTGTCGGTTCTGGTCGTATTAGCGTCGCAGGCTTAACAAAAAATAATATGGCTGCAGTATGTAAGGCGATTGCACAAGTTATCTAGCATTGAATGCATAAGACACAAAAAGGGCTACTTTAAGTAGCCCTTTTTTATGCCTTTTTATAGTGACATGACAAGGTCAGTCAAACTCAGCAACAAAGGCCACTTGAACTTAGGCTATGCAGTCAACCGGTTTATGGTGTAAGTCGCAAACTTGGCCAATCGCTGCCGCTAATGCCAATTTATCATGAAGCCCAGGATGATGTTGACTGACTAATGGGAAACAATTAAAACGAACACCGTCGATATTTGAGTGATAAAGATCAATTTCTTTACCATGCTGAATAACATCAGCAATGACTTTTTTACCTATTACCTGATTGAACCAAGCAATTTTATCTTCAATACTAAAAGTACTTGCAGGTGAGTACTCCGCGGTTAAGTTATCAATTAACATCACATGTGCGTTGGAGTCACGAATGCTCTTGGCAATTTGTGGCAGTAATAAAGGTGGAAGTATACTGGTTAAAAAACTGCCTGGACCAATAATAATTAAATCCGCTTTTGCTAGAGCGCTACAGGCTTCAAAAGTGGCTTCTACTTCGGGCTCTAATGATAAAGCAATCGGTGCCTCACTCATGCCATCAACGTTGAGTTCTCCAAACACTTTGTTACCACAATGGGAAAGCGCAACAAGGTGAGTCGAGGCTTCAGACATAGGGATAATTTGGGTTTCAATTTTAAGTAAACCTCGAATTAAATTAACAGCTTCAAGAGGTCTTACGCAAAGCTGATCGAGTGCATGTAACACCAGGTTACCTAAGTTATGCCCAGAAAGTTCATTGTCGCCGGTGAAGCGATGATCAAACAACATCGAACCTAACGAAGGCCGTGATGCAAGGTGTGAAAGACAATTACGTAAATCGCCCCACGCGATAGTTTGCTGATCCTGTCTAAGTCGTCCGGTAGAACCGCCATTATCAGTGGTGGCAACAATGCCGGTTAATCTTGGGCCTAAAAAAGATAATGCAGCTAGAATACGGCCTAATCCATGTCCGCCACCAATGGCGACAACATGATGATAATTATTGAGTTGTTGATTCAACATAATTTTAGCTCAAGTCCTTGAGTTGTTGAATAAAACGATACGCAGTTAATGAAACACTGCCCCGTTGTCACTGTCGATTAATTTTAACTGTATATGGTCATTAAAGTGTAATTATTTTTAGGTTTTGCTATCTGAGACAATCACAAATGTCATTCTCAGATTTGGATCACGCTAATCACAAAAGTGCTTTACTGTATCCTATCGACCTTTAAGGTTATAATTAATTATATTTATAAATTGAAAATGCATTTTGATAAGGCAGGTACTGTTGAAAATAGGCACTATAGGTCAAGTGACATTTGCGTTAGGCTTAGCCGTTTTAGCACTGTTAGCAATTAGGCTATGGATTATCCCTAGTCAGACACAGATCTCGGTAGACTCAGCAGCACAGCAGTTAAGTAACATTGACCTTGGTAAAGTACCGAAGTTTGCTGAAATAAGTGATATTCCTACTAAAAAACAAACTTTCTTTAATTATTTTCGTCCTGCTATAGAAGCTCAAAATCAAATTATTATTCACGAACGTCAATTTTTATTGGCTGTTATTGAGCAAATTGATAGTGGTTTAGGATTAAGTGAAGCGGATAATAATAGGCTTACATCACTTTTAAACAAATACCAATATGACGTGAAATCATTTACTCGTAATACCTTGACGCCATTGTTAAAGCGCATCGATATTATTCCTATTGATATGGTGCTAATACAAGCAGCTAATGAGAGCGGGTGGGGCAGTTCCCGGTTTGCTATCGAAGGGTTTAACTTTTTTGGTCAATGGTGTTTCACTGAAGGTTGTGGTTTAGTTCCATTAGCAAGAACCGATGGCAAAACTCATGAAGTTGCAGTTTTTGATTCGCCCAAGGATTCTATTATTGCCTACATGATTAATTTAAATACCCATCCAGCATATCGCGTATTTCGGTCTATTCGTGCTGATTTACGTGCGCAGAAAGTTAAGCCTACGGCTGAAAAGTTAGTCTATGGCTTAATTAATTATTCAGAACGAAAAGATGAGTACATTGATGAATTACTCGAAATGCTAAAACACAATAAACAATATCTACAAGGGAATAACGCGAATGCGTAATCGTACGTTAATTAACGGATTTATTTTTATATCGTCTATTTTTTTAATCAACAGCAGTAGCGCTGAAACCGTGTCTTTAGAATACAAAGGTTTTTATGACCGATTAAAACAAGTCAATAAGCAAAACTATCCATTAGTTGAGTTAGCATTTAGCGTTCCAATCACCCCAGATTGCACCATAGTGTCAGGCAGTATTACTACCGAGAATGACCAATATCCATTAACGTATAGTAAACAACAGCGATTATTTATTCCTTATGATCCACAGTTAAAGTCTGATAGAGGGTTAGTCAATATTAAGGTGGCTGGAGAGGCTAAACAGTGTGCGATTGCCATGCAAGTTAGAGCGAAAGAAACCAAGCAAGGTTTCACTCAAACTGAACTGTTAGCCTTAACAGAGGATATGAATAAGCTGCTTGATGGTTTACAAGGTTTCCCGATGAAGTATTTCCGTAAACCGATTAATGGATTATCGTTTGAGTTTACATATATGCAAAACCAGACAGTGAAAGTCGTTATCGATGATGTGGAAACGATTGCTAAGGAAAAATATACCTTAACAGTTGAACAAATAAATCAGCTAAAACAGATTTCATTTACTCAAAAGCCTAGCATTATCAGCCCTCTGGTGACCCAGTAATAATAAAGGCGTTGATGTTCATCAACGCCTTTCATTTAAATCGCGTTCTTTAAGATGTTTACTAGGGTTTAAATGTTGCCACTACATCGATTCGATTGCTGATGTCTAAATTAATATGACCATTATTACTGATATCGACAAAATCAAACGCTGGTAAGTCTGCATCCGCTACATCGCCAGTGTTAACTACATCTGGATTACATTTTAGTGATACAAAATCAAACTGTTCACGATCTACACCTTGCGATGGCGAGGTGTTTTGCATTGCAGTAAAGATAGTTTCAAGACGACCCGGATGTTGTTTGTCCCACATTTGTAGCATGTCTTTAACGGCACCACGCTTTAAATTCTCTTGCGAACCACACAAGTTACAAGGAATGATAGGAAACGATTTCAGTGTCGAATACTCTTGAATATCTTTTTCACGACAATAAGCCAAAGGACGGATGACGATATTGGCACCGTCATCAGACAAGAGCTTAGGTGGCATGGCTTTTTGTTTGCCAGCAAAAAACATATTTAAAAATAATGTTTCGATAATATCGTCACGATGATGACCTAATGCAATTTTTGTTGCACCAATATGTTGAGCAAAGCCATAAAGAGTACCACGACGCAAACGAGAGCAAAGAGAACACGTAGTTTTGCCTTCAGGGATTTTTTCTTTAACGATAGAGTAAGTATCTTTTTCGAGAATGTGATAAGCAACGCCTATCTCATCTAAGTAAGCTGGTAAAACGTGTTCCGGAAAGCCAGGTTGTTTTTGGTCTAGATTAACCACCACAATTTCAAATTTAATTGGGGCACGTTGTTGAAGATTTAATAAAATATCTAACATGGTGTAGCTGTCTTTGCCGCCAGAAAGACAACACATGACCCGATCACCATCTTCGATCATATTATAATCTGCAATGGCAGAACCAACGTTATGTCGCAGACGCTTTTGCAGTTTATTCATACGAGTAATATTTTTTTTAACGATTGTATCTACTTCAACTTCAGACATAAAAATGCGCCCAGTAACCAAGTGTTTCAGGGCGCGTATTATTCCAGTATTCTAGGTCAGGGTAAAGTAGTTAACCCATTCTAATGAACACTAATCTTGTAAAGGTGATTTATAACCATCGGGTTTGATCGCTAACAAGTCGCAATTTATGCTGTCGATAACATGCTCTGCAGTGTTACCAATTAATGCCGCTGAAAAACCAGTGCGACCAACAGTACCTAATACCACTAACTCTGCATCTAACTTTGCTGCCATTTCAGGAATAACATCTTCTGGTAAACCTTCTTCTACATGGCAATTTTCAAGAGGAATATTATAAGCTTGAGCTAAATATTGTACTCTTTGTTCATGCTGCATACGCACAGTGTTGTTATACACATTTGCATCAAAATCGGGCAACTCAATGGCTAAGTTAACTGGCGTACCAGGATAACCATTAACCAGATGCACACTAGCAGAGAACTTTTTAGCTAAATCAAGCGCATGGTTAATAATTTTACCGTTTAGGCTTTGATGATCTTCATCTTCACTCACCACATTAACGGCACAGACAATTTTGCCTTCAACTGGCCAGTCGTGTTCTTTAACCAGCAGCACAGGCACTGGAGATTTACGCATTAAATGCCAATCTGTCGGAGTAAAAATGACAGCTTTTAATTTATCGTGTTCATGGGTGCTTTTAACAATCAAATCATACTGACCTTTCATTGCATGATTAATCACGCTCTCAAAGGGACGATTATGCCAAACAACTTCAGTATTAATCTTGATATTAGACTGACTAAAACCACTAATCGCATTTTCTAACCAAGCAACACGTTGATCAATCACACCTTGACGCATCGCTTCACGTTCTTGGCTAGATAGGATTGAGGTCATCTCGTAAGAGAAGTCAAAAATAGATAAAAATGCAGTAATATCTGCCTGACTTCTTGTCGCTAATTCAACAGCACGTGCCAATGCGGGTTGATGATCCGTTGTAGGATTAATCACCACTAATATCTTCTTATAATCCTTCATATAACCTCCAAAGCTGTTGAGTTTTTTACTTGTTTATTTGTTGATAGTATTACCGTTTCCTAATGAATAAACTATGAGATAGATCATACAAATTTAATTTAAGTGGCAATACGCGCATTTCCGGCAAGAGTACTTAATGCTGCATGATCCACAATCGAAATGTATTTACCTTTAACTTCAATTAGTCCTGATTTCTGGAATCGTCCTAATAAACGACTAATCGTTTCTACCGTTAATCCCAAATAGTTGCCAATATCACCTCGAGTCATAGTGAGACGAAATTCATGGGGAGAGAAACCACGATTACCAAAACGATTCGCAAGATTATTAATAAATGCGGCTAAACGTTCTTCGGCATTTTTCTTAGAAAGTAGGAGGATCATTTCTTGATCACTCATAATTTCATTACTCATTAATCGCATGATTTGCTGACGTAGTTTAGGCATAGTGCCTGATAACTGATCTAGGGTATCGTAAGGAATTTCGCAAACCATTGACGTTTCTAATGCTTGCGCAAAGCTTTGATGTCGTAGGGCATGAATACCATCAAAACCAATCACATCACCGGCAAGATGGAATCCGGTAATTTGTTCATCGCCTTGTTCTGTAATGGTATAGCTTTTAATCGTACCAGAACGAATAGCATACAGTGACTTAAGTGTGTCACCAGACTTGAAGATAAGGTCACCTTTTTGAATGGGTTTTTTACGTTCAATAATGTTATCAAGTTTATCAAGCTCATCATTGCTTAACGTAAAAGGAATACACAAGGCTTCCATGCTGCAGTCATGGCAATGAATGGCGCAACCTGTTGTGGATGGACGAGCTTTTATCAAATCTGAAGACATACCCATTCTCAATTTATGAAGACAATTATATGTTATACCATTCTGAACTAATAAGGTACTCCGACGCTATAGAGTAATATTAGTAAACAGAAGTCTATTTATCACACCATGTTAGCTCTCAATACGTCATGGAAATGTGTATTAATTGCGAGTTCACCGACAACAATCTACACATTAATGCTTGTTATATTATCTTATTTTCACAGTAACCCAATGTATAAAGCACACATCAAACTATTGATTTTAATAGTAATTAGATTAAGCCTTTGCTAATGCATATCAGCTAAAGTGGTTTTATCATTGGTTGTTACAATATCATAAAATAACAGTGACCGAACTATATGAGTTGTTGAAAAGCGATGTAAAGTGTTTGCAAACCAAATACCACTAATAAGCCACCACTGAATAATCTCACTGCACGCTTTTGTACCCATTGCGCCAAGGTTTTTGCCGCTAATCCCGCAGCAAATAAAGCAGGTAAAGTGCCTAAACCGAACGCCAACATGATCAAGGCGCCTTGTAATGCGCTACCTGATGCAACTGACCAAGTGAGTGTGCTGTACACCAGTCCACAGGGTAACCAGCCCCAAACCATACCCGCCATAACAGCCTGTAGTGGGTGAGTTATCGGTATAAATTTACGGGTTAGCGGTTGTATATATTGCCACAGCAATTTACCCACTTTCTCAATATGCACAATGCCGAACCATATCTGAGCAATATAAAGCCCAGTCAATATCATCATGACTCCAGCAAAAATTCTCAGGAATATTAAATAGCTATCGGCATCAAATAAATGACCTAAGGCTGACACACTGCCACCGACAATGGCCCCCGCGATGGTATAACTAAAAATACGCCCAAGATTATAGCTAAAAAGAAACGTCAGTTGATTGCCTAGGCGACTTTGGCCATTAGTGGGAATGTTGGCTGAAAAAGCACCAATTAATCCGCCACACATGCCAAAACAATGTGCAGCCCCCATTAAGCCAACAATAAATGCACCACCAAGATTATATTCAATCACAAGCTTTACTCTGGTTTATGTGCAGTGTCTGAGGCCATGGGTTCTGGCTTATTTTTTACAGCAGCGATATGAGTATCATTGTTTGATGGCTGCTTATCGATATCACTGGTTACACTGACGTTACCTTTATTGTTGGTACTGTCTTCATCAAATAAAATCGACACGCTTTGTCTATCAAGATCATCAAATTGTTCAGACTTTACCGCCCAAAAGAAAATTGAAACTGCAATTAATACAAACAACATCGCAATAGGTATTAATACGTAAATGATACTCATAATTTGATCCTAAGAAGGCGTAAACTGTTACTCACCACTATCAATGAGCTAACAGACATACCAATAGCGGCAATATACGGAGCAACATGTCCGGTAACCGCTAATGGCAAAATAATAATGTTATAAGCGAAAGCCCATAAAAGATTTTGATGAATGATGCGCTGGGTTTGCTTAGCGACATAAATAGCATCATTAAAACGTGATAGGTGATCGCCGAGTAAAATTAAGTCCGCACTGTTTTTGGCAATTGCACTTCCGCTTCCCATCGCTACTGACAAATTTGCACCGGCAAGTACTGGCGCATCATTAATACCGTCGCCAAACATGGCTACATTAGCATCTTGCTGTAAGCGATTCACTAAGGCTAACTTATCTTGAGGTGATAAACCTGAATGCACATCTGAAATACCAATTTTATGTGCTAAAAACTCAACATGTCCGGAATTATCACCACTGGCAATACTCAGTTTTATATTGGCAGCCTTTAACGCATTAACCGTCGCGATGCTATCAACACGTAACTTATCAAGCATTTCGATTTTGGCAATTAGCTCGTTATCAATAGAAAGGTAAATCCACTGACTTTGAGTGGCTTTAACTGATATCGGTAACATATCTGGGCTAACAAATTGTGCCGTTCCAATAGATACTTGCTGTTGGTTCATACTGGCTTGAATGCCTAAACCAATATGATGTTCAACTGTGTCTACTTGATGTTGATTATCATAAAAAGGGCTAAACGCTAATGCAATCGGGTGGAGAGATCCTTGTTCAATGGCCGCTGCAATAGACAGTACTTGCGCTGATGAATATCCAGCAAAGGTTTGTACATCACCAATTGATAATTGGCCACAGGTAAGCGTGCCAGTTTTATCAAACACCACATGATTAATTTTGGTCAGTTTTTCAAAAATACCTGGTTTTCGTGGGATCACACCTAACTTAGTGAAAATAGCGGTTGCGCAAGTAACGGCTGTTGGCGTGGCAAGGGCGAGGGCGCATGGGCAGGTTGCGACCAACACGGATAATGTAATCCAAAAAGCGTCTTCTGGAGATACGAACGACCAGACGACATATGTTATTGCCGCTATGGATAAAACCGTACCGGAAAAGTATCGCGCTAAACGGTCGGCAATTAAAGCAATGGTAGGTTTATTATTTGATGCAAGTTCTTGTAAACGAATGATCTCTGCAACCAATTGATCTTGCCCAAGGGCTGTCACTCGCACTTCAATAGGTTGCTCGATATTGATGGTGCCGGCATAGACTTTATCTAAAACGCGTTTACTGATCGGCATTTGTTCACCGGTAAGCATAGCCTCATTGACACTTGATTGTCCGGTTACCACTTCGGCATCAGCGGCAATCACTTCGCCTGGTTTGACTAAAATAACATCGCCAATGGTCAATTGTTTAGCGGCAATCTCAGTGATCTCACCCTCATGACATAAATGCGCTGTCAGCGGCACCAGTTTGTGCAAATTACTCGAACTAACAGAAGCTTTTTGCCTTGCAGCTTGTTCAAAGTAACGACCTAATAATAAAAAGAAGGTAAACATGGATACGGATTCAAAATACACTTCGCCATTGCCTTGCATGGTCGCAATACAACTGGCGATATAAGCACCTAAAATTGCAATTGAAACAGACACATCCATATTAAGTTTGCCACTTAATACACTACGAAGAGCACTAAAATAAAAGGGTTGAGCTGAGTAAAGCACTACAGGCGCTGCAAAAATTAAACTTACCCAGCGAAAGTAGTCACGAAATTGAACATCCAGATCAGTAAAGTATCCGGTGTATAAGGCGAGGGCAAACATCATCACTTGCATGGTCGCAAAACCTGCAAGCCCTAAGCGAAGTAAGAATTTACGACTGTCTGCTTTAGATTGTTTTTCTTGTTCATCAACTTGGTAGGGCGCAGCTTGATAACCAATTTTACTGATAATTTGTAAAATTTCACTGAGTTGAATACGTTCACTGTCCCAGCTGACTAACGCCCGTTGTGTGGTGGAATTAACCAACACATTAGTGACACCCGCAACCGGTTTGAGTTTATGTTCAATTAACCAGGCACAAGCAGCACAGGTAATACCGTCGATAGATAAAGAGGTTGAATCAATAGCACCTTGTTTATGGACAAAATCTTGCTGCACTTCCGGTAAATCGTAGGCACTGTATTGCGACAACTGTTCTGGCACCAGTGCCGTCTGACGATTTCCAGGTTCACTGCGAAATTGATAATAACTGCTCAGGCCTGCATCCATAATGGCCTGCGATACGGCTTGGCAACCTGGGCAGCACATAGGCTGTGCCTGCCCATTTATTATCGTAGTAAACTGATCTCCCGTAAGAACTGGCTCATTGCAATGAAAGCAAGATGTCATGTGGCTATACCAACTTCATTTAATAATGTTTTAATCAGATACGCAGTCAATGTGTTATTAATTGAGCCAATATTCAACATCATCTTTAATATCAATTCGTTGCTGGATACGCCATTTGGCATCAAATCCTTCAATTCGTACTTCCCAAGGCCCTGTTATCGCAGAATCTAATGGGATGTGATACACGTAATTTGCGTCAGCAGTAGCATTTAAACTGAAGTCTTTGGCTTCTATTGTCGGATGGTAAAACTGCACATTCAGCGCTGCACGATATTCCGGACCACCTTGTTGGGTAATTTTTAATTCTTGATCTGCAACCGTGACTAAAAATTTCATGCCAATTTGTTGAGCATATTTTATTTTGCGCAAATCCATGTTTATCGCTTTACCTTGCTTATAGTAATCTTCTGCTACCAATGAGTCAGAATTATCTAAAGCAATCTTTAAGGTCGTTAAACTGGCAATAACGGCACACAAAGGCAAGATGATTAAAAACCAAGGCCAAAATTGCTTATACCAAGGGAGTTGATCCGACATAATACATCCTAAAATAGTGGTAATAATTCGGGGGACATTTTACCCCGTAATGGCTTAATAATCACTTAAAAAAAAGGCCTCGATAATCTCGAGGCCTTAATATTACTCATAACTAACTATTTGTTTGATAAGCTATAAACGTAAGCTGTAATGACGTGAACTTTCTCTTCACCAAGAATGTCTTTCCATGCTGGCATCACACCGGCACGACCATTAATGATAGATTCAGCAATCACACCACGGCTTCCGCCATATAACCAAATGTTATCAGTTAGGTTGGGTGAGCCCATGAACTTGTTACCTTTTGCATCCATACCATGGCATGCAAAACAACCTTTCATGAATGAACCTTGACCTTGGGCTGCTAACGCTTCGTCATGTTCACCACCAGATAGTTTTATGACGTATTCAGCTAGACCTTTAATCTCGCTGTCTTCGATAGGTAAACCACCTTTAGGCGGCATCATACCGTTACGACCATTCATTAACGTGGTTTTAATAGTGGCTAAATCGCCACCATATAACCAATCGTCATCTGTTAGATTCGGGAAGCCTTTAGAGCCACGAGCATCAGAACCATGACACTGTGAACAGTTTTGTAAAAACAAACGTCCGCCCACTTTTAATGCTTCAGGATCTTTTACCAACTCTTCTAACGGAGTTGCTAAGTAAGCCGCAAAAATAGGACCGTATTTTTCATCAGCGTGAGCCACTTCGCGGTCATACTGTGATAAACGGTTATCATTTTTTGCTGCTTCAATCGCTGCCGCTGAGTCAGCTTTAATGCCTTTGTCAGTGCCAATACTTTGGTTAGAACTTGTCCAACCAAACAGACCTTTATAGTTTCCTAGGCCTGGATATAGAGCTAAATAGATCACACCGAAAACGATGGTTAAGTAGAACATGTACGCCCACCACTTTGGTAGTGGGTTGTTCAGTTCTTCAATACCATCAAAACTGTGGCCCATCGATTTACCTTCTTCTACACCAGTGTAGTTATTGTTAACTACCTTAAGAAGGATAAAACAACCAGCAATGACCACAATCGTCAGTACAGAAATCCAAATGCTCCAGAAGTTACTCATAATCATTACTTCTGATCTCCCGAGTCTTTCGACATTTTTGCAAGTTCTTCTTCTGTAAACACTAAGTTCGCCGCTTCGTCAAATTTTGACTTGCTGTGCTTACTGTATGCCCAGAAAAATATCCCCACAAAAGTCACCATAACAATTATGGTCAAAATACCTTGAAAAGTACCGTAATCCATTATTGCCTCCTATTTGAGTGCGTGACCCAAAGATTGCAAATAAGCGATCAGCGCCTGCATTTCTGTCTTGCCTTCAACCGCTTTTTTAGCGCCAGCAACTTCTTCATCAGTGTAAAGATCATTACCTTTGTAGCCGCCTTTATGCAGGTTACGCAGGATAGTCATCTTGTCACCGGTCAGTTCACCGTCTAGCACATTTTCAGCTAACCAAGGGAAACCAGGCATGTTTGATTGCGGTACAACGTCACGAGGATTGTTTAAATGAACTTCATGCCATCTGTCGCTATAACGCCCACCAACACGTGCTAAGTCAGGACCTGTACGCTTAGAGCCCCACTGGAATGGATGATCCCAAACAGACTCACCAGCAACAGAGTAGTGACCATAGCGCTCAGTTTCAGCTCGTAAAGGACGGATCATTTGGCTGTGACAGTTGTAACAACCTTCACGAACATAAATATCACGACCTTCAATTTGTAAAGCTGTATACGGAATCAGACCTTCAACTGGTTCAGTTGTGTCTTTTTGAAATATCAGCGGAGTAATCTGCACTAAACCACCAAAACTAATGGCGATAACGGTGAAGATAGCAAGCAGACCGACATTCTTTTCAATTAATTCATGATTAAATTTCATCGAATCGGCTCCTTAAGCTTCTGCAATAGCAGGTAATGAATCTTTAGACGCTTTAACGGTACGAATAACGTTATAGGCCATAAGCAACATACCGGATAAGAAGAAACAACCACCAATAAAGCGTACAAAGTAGAATGGGTAAGAGGCTTCTAAACTCTCAACGAAACTGTAAGTTAGAGTTCCATCTGCGTTAACCGCACGCCACATAAGACCTTGCATAACACCTGAAATCCACATACTGACGATATACAATACAGTACCGATAGTCGCTAACCAGAAATGAACGTTAACCAGCTTCATGCTGTACATACGACCATGACCGAAAAGAATTGGGATTAAGTGATATAACGAACCAATAGACACCATTGCAACCCAGCCTAGCGCGCCAGAGTGAACGTGACCAATAGTCCAGTCAGTATAATGAGATAAAGCATTAACTGTTTTGATTGCCATCATTGGGCCTTCGAAGGTAGACATACCATAGAAAGACAATGAAACAACTAAGAAACGTAATACAGGGTCTGTACGAAGCTTATGCCACGCACCAGACAGGGTCATAATACCGTTAATCATACCGCCCCAAGAAGGTGCGAATAGGATTAATGACATTACCATGCCTAATGACTGAGTCCAGTCAGGTAGGGCAGTGTAATGTAAGTGGTGAGGACCGGCCCAGATGTATAACGCAATCAATGCCCAAAAGTGAACAATTGATAAACGATATGAATAAACTGGGCGACCAGCTTGCTTAGGCACGAAGTAATACATCATCCCCAAGAAACCAGCAGTAAGTAAGAAGCCTACCGCATTATGACCATACCACCACTGAACCATCGCATCGACTGCACCAGAGTACAGAGAGTAAGACTTAAATAAGCTTACTGGTACTGCCATTGAGTTAACAATGTGAAGTACTGCAACAGTAATGATAAAGGCACCAAAGAACCAGTTAGCCACATAAATATGGGACGTAGTTCGTTTAGCGATTGTGCCAAAGAAAACAATTGCATAGCTAACCCAAATAATCGTAATTGCGATATCGATAGGCCATTCTAATTCTGCATATTCTTTACCTTGAGTAAACCCCATTGGTAAAGTGATAGCAGCTGCAATAATAACGGCTTGCCAACCCCAAAACGTAAATGCGGCCAATTTAGGCGCAAATAGACGGACTTGGCAAGTGCGTTGCACAACATAGTAAGATGTAGCGAAAAGAGCTGATGTTCCGAACGCGAATATCACAGCATTGGTATGTAAAGGTCGTAAACGACTAAACGTTAACCAAGGTGTGTCGAAGTTCAGTTGCGGCCAGATTAACTGAGCAGCAATAAATACACCTACTGCCATACCAAAGATTCCCCACAAAACTGTGGTTAATGCGAATTGGCGAACAATAGTGTAATTGTAATCAGCGCCTGTAGACTGGGAATGGTTCATCATAATGCTTCCACGGCTTATTACTTATACTTTTAATATTTAGTAAAGCGAGCTTTACCAGTTAGATTGACAGGAGGTTATAAATTGAGCTTTTAAAAGCTATTTTTAAAGCCATTTGTCAAGGTGTTACCTCATGTTAATTCTCTCTAGCATGAGGCGGTGTTATGATACTTGAGCTAAGTCAAAAAAGATACTTCACAAAATATACCAAAGTTGATCTAGATCAAGCTCTGGAAGATAATGTTACTAACTCAGCCTAAAAGGTTAAAAATTGTGCACAAAATTATCCAGATTTTTATTTTGACCATTTTCTTAATGTTTTTAGTAGCCTGTGACAAACCAAAAACACAAGAAAAGGATGATTTAGCAATTGATACCAGTTTATGTCAATTTTCTGCTGGAGAATGTTACAAAAAAGTAGCCGAATTACAAGTTGGTTTACTGATTGATCCCGTTAATACTCCTAGCGAGAAACCATTAATAGTTACGCTGAATAGCAATCAAGCGATCACTAATATTTCAATGAGAATAGAAGGGCGCGATATGTTTATGGGGATTATCCCCGTTTCATTGTCCGAAATTAAAGACAATACTTATCAAGGCTCTTTAATCTTTGGCTCTTGCAGCAGTAATTATATGGTGTGGCGGGTATTTATCTCATTTGATTACCAAAAACAAACACGTACCTTGATATACGACTTTTTAGCGGATAACGATAACCAGTAGGTCAATGGCTTAATCATCCTGCATATCAATACCATTGCAGGTTAGGGCAGAGGTAACTTAAACCTCAACACGAAAACGACTTTTTCTTGTTCTGAGATTGAACCTCTGTTCCTATATTTATTAATAGTGTGATATTTCACCGCCAAACGCTGCTGTAAAATGTGATTATTAAC
Organism: Shewanella sp. 5S214; assembly: GCF_041439795.1. Lineage (NCBI taxonomy): Bacteria > Pseudomonadati > Pseudomonadota > Gammaproteobacteria > Alteromonadales > Shewanellaceae > Shewanella > Shewanella sp. 5S214. The sequence goes on along the minus strand of NZ_JBGOOV010000001.1, from coordinate 77,133 downwards.
CTTTTTGACCCCATTCTTATGCAAGCCAATCATTTCTACTCACCATCCATTGTTGAAACATAACTATTTATGTTAACTAAATTGTGACAAACCGCGCAGAAGTGACGTTAACACCAATAACGTAATTGATAATCATTCTCATTGATGTATGATAAATCTAACTCGCTCAATCTTCAAACTGAGAAGGGAAGAGGGTAAACATGAGAGAGCCCAGAATCAACGTGGCTAATTACAATAAACGCTTAATAGATATAGCTAAAAAGAAGGGGTAGACATGAACAGATTAAATGTCTCTATTGATGCAGATAAAGTGGCCCAATTAATCAAAGCAGGCCATTTATGTGCTGCCGACCTGCAATGTTTAGATAAGGCAAGTAAACAAACCGTTTGGCAGCTATGTCTATGGAGCTGTCAAAAACGAACATCTTGCCACAATAAGCAATGCCATCAGGCGTGTACTAGATTAAACCCCATAGATCATTGTGTGTCGCAACTGATATCAGACCAGCATATTGCCGTAAACACATATTAAAATGACCCATATTAAAACCTACAATTGAAATCTGTTTGTTAAAGAATCATCATCATTGATGCCGATAAATAACATTATCGGCATCAGGCAAAAAATAGTATAATAAACTAATGTAATCAATAACCTATATTTAATAATATGCCAAAGAACATAAGTGATGAGTTACCGCCAGTATTGCCACTATTTGATGCGGCAGAGTATGTACTTCACGGTAATGCTTACATAAATCAATATATTACCAAAATATCAATCGAAAAAGTTGCTGATGCAGGACTCATAATAGAGCATTGTGCTGATTGGTTATTTGAGCAAAAGCAGTCTGAAAATAACTATAAAGCCTATCGTAGCGAATTAACTACGTTTCTACATTGGTGTTTCGATGTTGTGGCATTATCGCCTATATCAGTCACACGAAAAGACATTGCCAAATACATCGATTACTGCCAATCACCACCAAAAGAATTAATCGGGTATTTTAATGTTGCGCAATTTAAACTCAATAAAGCCTCTGGAGAGCGATCACCAAACCCACAATGGCGACCATTTATAGGCAAAAAACAACTTGGGAAATGTTTACCATATCAACTAAGTGATAATGCACTTAAGACCAAAGTTGCGATATTATCGTCATTTTATGGCTATCTCATTAGCGAGGAATATACCGAGCGAAACCCAGCTCAGTTATGGCTTAAACACAGTCGGTTTGCCATAAAACGTAAATTCACTATCGATGAAGACAATAATCATCACGCATTTACCGAGTTACAGTGGTCTTATGTTATTAGCACCGTTAGCCAATTGGCCAGCACTCAGCCGGAACAACATCAACGCAGTTTATTTCTCATTACACTATTATATAGCTGCTATTTACGCATATCTGAAATCAGTGCTCGTGCAGGTTATGCACCCATCATGAGCCAGTTCAGACAAGATCCACATTCTGGTATTTGGTATTTCCATGTACCATTTTCCAAAAGCGGCAAAGCCCGTAATATTGCCATATCAAAAGCCTTGCTGGCTGGATTAGTTGATTATCGACGTTATTTAAAGCTCAGCGATTTACCCAATATCAACGATCAACATCCTATATTTGTCAGGCACAAAGCCGCAGCCCACGGACGAGAATCTGGTGTCATTAACGCCAATCTTGGTATTCGGCATATACGAGACGAAATAGACAAGCTCATTAACTTAGCTGCAGACAATGCCGCTAAAGATGGTTTTGAACATGACAGTCAACTTATGCGAAAACTCAGTGCTCATAATATTCGTCACACTGGGATCACCCATGATATCAATATCAACCGGCGGCCATTATCACATGTCCAGGCCGACGCTGGTCATGAGAGCATCGACACAACATCACAGTATTTGCACACCACGCAAACTGAACGACATCAGAGTGCATTCAATAAACCATTAAATCATCTCGCTGAGATTAAATAATTGCTAGGAATAGACCGTAAAAAATTAAAGTATGCAATCTCAGCACGATGTTAAACACAGTATTGATGTCTGTATGCTAGGTTTTGATTAGAATGCCCATGTAAATGAAACATACTGTTGATTCATACCGTTATTGAACATAACTGCAAATGCGCGCATATATATCACCTCACATAAGTATGCGCACAATGTATATTATGTTAAATAGAGTATTTGTGTAAGCTAATCAAATACTGTTTTTGTGTGGTTTCTCATACCAAATGAGTTTTGTCTCACTTAGTGACTTTGGTGTAATAGTTTTTATAATCAGATGGTTATATTGATATCAACGATTTGTTTGCCCTGTTACGGTGCAATATTCTATTCAGAGCGCTTTTTGATGCTGCTTTTACCACCTGACTTTTTAAAATCCTGTGGTATGTTTTTTATCGTTAGACCTACTTTATAAAGCCTGGTGTCTAGTAACTCCAATCTTCATATGCCAATGGCAAGCTGTTCAGTAAGCTGCGCCTTTCTCTCCAATTAGGAAGATGCTTATCCATAATCCCTTTGAAGCGTTCATTATGATGACGCTCAATTAAATGCACCAATTCATGGACCAGAATAAACTCTATGCATTCCACGGGTTTTTTGGCTAACTCCAAATTAATCCACAGGCTTTTAGCTTCAATGTTGCAGCTGCCCCATTTGGTTTTCATTTTCTTAATGCCGACTGATGTCGATTCAACATTCAGTCTCTGTTGCCAATAAGGTAGCAACTTGGTAATAGTCTTTTGTACTTGCTGACGGTATAAACCATTTAACAACTTCAATCGGTTATCTGCCGTTGTATTATCAGCTACTTGTAACTCAATGATGCTATTACCTTTAATAGATACTTTGTGTTTACCAGAGGTTTTTACTATATCAAGGCGATGTTGTTTACCCCATAGATAATGGCTTTCGCCACTGACCATTTCACGAATTGATTGTCGAGGCTGCGCCTCAAAATCAGCTTGTTGCTTCTTAATCCAGGCCAATTTATTAATCACCGCAAGACGAACGGCTTGTTCACTGGCACCCATAGGCACAGACATTCTTACTCGTCCATCGGGTGGCAATACGCTTAAATGCAAATTTTTAATCGGTTTACGATTGACTTGTACTTCAATGCCACCAATCTGAATGACCTCACTAGACGACATTAATAGTATTCCTTTTGTGCCTTAATAAGTGCCATCACCGTTTCTATATCTACATCATAACCAGCTGTTTCTTGCCTAACCGCATTAGCGATTTCACGTTCTTTAAATCTATCGCCTAACCATTCTGCTTTTTTTGTCTCGCGTACAGCGGTATCTATTTTGGCAGTAAGCGTTTCATCATTGCCAAAATTATCATAAAGCGCCTGTTTTGCAGCCGAATCAACGGTGCTTGGATAGGTTAAACTTCTGTTATCACTTTGGTTAACCACTTTTTTGGCTAATTCACGAATTTGCTCTAAGTACTCTTGATAATTAAGGGCTTTTTCACGTCGCTGTTTAATAATTTCATCAAGCAATGCAGACATTTGCTCAAAATATTTAGGATTAACCGGGTTTTCATCAACAATGGTTTTACGAACGTTATTCTCAATAGCTTCCGCCATTGCTTCACCATCATTGCGTAAATCTTCAGGTAAAGCGCCTAGCCCCGCACCATTATTATTCACAACCAAATCAATTAGGCCTAGCTCTTCAAAATCCATTAACAGTTCGCTGTCATCCGCTCTGATGTACATGTCTAATAGCTGACGCATTGCAGGCTCAAACCGCTTCATTTCAAGTAAATCACCACTGGCCAGTTTTACTTCGTCGCGCACTTTTTCATAGTAAATAACTTCTTGTTTAATCTTCTCGGCATTCTCTGCCAAATACCCTGCCTGTTCCATTTCATTGGCTAGGTTTGCATAAGCCCTTAATAACTTAGCAACAGCTTGATACAGCGTTAATCGTAACGCCTCTTTTTCGCTTCTCTCGTCTACATCCGTTGGTTCAACACCGGATTCACCACAAAAGTAATGGATAAAATCTCTAGTATTACGTGGCGCTTTCACTGGTTCACATAATGCACGCACGGTTTCTAATGCAGTATCTAAGTCTTCACGGGCTTGAACTAAACGGTCTTTCAACAGCCCCGCTACATCGACTTCGTCGTATCCATCAAATGCTTCTGCGGTATAGTCTTTAATCGCTTTATCGAGTGAGCGGAATAAATCCTTATAATCAATGATATAGCCATACTCTTTGTCTTCGCCATCTAGCCGATTAACTCGACAAATGGCCTGAAACAAATTGTGATCAGCCATATTTTTGTCAATATAAAGATAAGTCGCTGATGGCGCATCGAAACCCGTTAACAATTTATCGACAACAATCAATAAGCGCATTTGGCCAGGTTCTTTAATAAAGCGCTGCTTTACTGATATTTCAAACTCTTCGACGCGTTTGGCGGCTTCATCTTCACTTTGCTCAAAGTAATCGGCTAGCATCTTGCGATAAGTTTCATACTTAAAGATTTTTTCAGTTCGTCCCTCACCAGACTCTTCACCTTTTATGGTGCTCGCACTTGGCAAGTAGCTGGTCACAATGGCACATTTACCCGCTAAGTCTGTCTTGCTAAACAGGTCGTACACCACACAAGCCTGATGAACACTGGCGCAAACCAACATGGCATTACCTCTACCTGAAAGTAAGGCTGGTTTGATCTCCATATCCATCAAGATATCGCTAACAATTTGCTCTAGGCGCGACTTACTCGACAGCACCTTTTGCATGGTGCCCCACTTTTGCTTAAGCTGCATTCTAGCAAGGTTTGAAATGCCTTTTGTTTTAGCTTCAAACCATTGGTCTACTTTTTTAGGCGAGGTTAAATGCTGGTCGATGTCTCTCGCTTCGTAGCGTAAATCCAAAACCACACCGTCACTTACCGCTTCATTAAATTTGTAGGTATGAATATAAGGGCCAAACACTTCTAAAGATTTCTTCTTATCTTTTTTCATCAGTGGTGTACCGGTAAAACCGATAAACATGGCCTGTGGAAGAATCGCTTTCATCGCGGTATGCAACTTGCCAGACTGAGTTCGATGACATTCATCAACAAACACAAACAAATTGCCTTTGGCACTAAAATCACCCGTTACACATTCTGTTATTGCATCGATAAAGTCTGTTGCTGCAGCATCATCATTTTCATCGTCAATAAGCTCACCATTTCGGCCAAACTTATGTACCAAGGAGCATAATAGCCAAGGGTTGGGTTTATTGAGAGTGAGTACCAAGTCTTGACCACTTTTAGTTCGGTAGATCTCTTCATCAACACCAGAAAAGACTTTTTCGATTTGTTCGTCCAACTCTGTGCGGTCAGTAACAATCAATACCCTTGAATCTTTTACGTTTTCACGTATCCACTTGGCTAGCCACACCATGGTTAGGCTTTTGCCAGAACCTTGAGTGTGCCAAATAATCCCGCCTTGTTTATTGTTCGTCAGCGAAACAACATGCTTTTTAGCCGCTTGAATGCCAAAGAATTGATTGTGGCGGCAGGTCTTTTTAACCCCAGCATCAAACACGATAAAGTCATGGATCAACTCAAGAAAACGTTGCTTATCGCACAGCTGTGCTAAGTGAGTATCAAGAATGGTTTTGGATTCTATATGATCCCGAGGAAGCGCATCCGCGCCTTGTGATTCTTTCCATTCTAAATAATATTTCTCAGTGGTTTCTATGGTGCCGTAACGCAGACCTTGGGTATCATTACCTGCCATCACCAATTGCATGGTGGTAAAAAAATTGCGAATAAAAGCTTTTTTCTGATTATCAAGATTTTGGCGAATACCTTCACTCACAGACACAGACGAGCGCTTTAATTCAATCACCCCAAGGGCAATGCCATTAACGTAAATGACAAGATCGGGGCGTTTCTTTAGTTCACCTTTTACCGTCACTTCTTCGGCAATGGCAAAATCATTTGCCTCTGGGTTTTGCCAATCAATTAACCATATCGTTTGATTTTGCTCACCAGCGCCCTCTTTCTCTTTAACCCCATAACGCAGTAAGCGATACACCTCTTTGTTGGCATCAAACAGTTTTTTACCTTCACCCAGCGCCGTAGCAATATCTAACTTACGTAATGCGCGCTTAATAAGGGGTTCAGATATGCCTCTGTCTTGCAGCCAATTAGCTAGAATATGGCTTTCGACATTGCGGTTATCTTGTCTGTCCTTCCAATCGCCTAAATAGCGATAACCCAACTGCTGTTGAAAAAAATCAACCACACGGTTTTGGGTGGCACGTTCCTTTTGGCCGACATTACTCATTCAACAACTCCGTTGTTTTGTCATTCACCTTTTTAATATAAATATTAAAGTCGCTAATCATTTTTTGATGATGGTGCTTGATTTCATCTTTTTTCCACTGTTTATTTGAATATATATCTTCAAGCTTAAGCGACACACCTTTGCCTTTATGTCTTTCTTCGAATTTAGCTTTTTTGATAGTAAAACCATCATCGGTCATTTCAGAGTTAATACTTCCAGTCACTAAGGCTAAGTTTCCAAAAGTGTGAAGTAAATCAGCAGGTATTGCATCTTGCGGAATTCTTGGATTTTGCGGCGTGACATGTTCAACCGAGTTTTTAGCTGTCATTCTAAAATTATTGATAAGTTTACTTTTTTTAGCTTTCAATTTGAGATACTGGACGTATTCAAGTTTGTAAAACCAATAATGCGGATATTGAGTCCCGTTTTCGTGAGGTAGGTTAAGACTTGTTGCCGCTGTTAACACTTTCTCTTTATGCCAGCAATTCACTAAATAACGATGAGTACGTTCAATCAGAGGAGCATCAGCTTTACTACACAGTAAATGATTATCAAGATGCTGCAAATAGAAAAGTGCATTTTTCTCATTGTTTTTTAACAAAAAATTAAGTAATGGTGTTAACCAATATTGAGTTGTCATTTGCTGTGAGTGATACAGCATACTCTGTAAAAGTGCGAAATCCGGCTCAGCATCGGTAGAATAACGTTGTAAATATTCGGTTTTTTTCTTTGTATTCCGATTGACGTAAATTCTACGAATAGCATGTTGTTTGTCCTCTTCAACTAGGACCCATTTTATGATGTGCTTATCAAATTGATAGCGAACATCCCAAAGTAGTCTAAAAAAACTCTCAACTTGTTTGCTATTTGGTTGTTCTTTAAGCCAATGTAATTTGAATATTTGCAGTAAATCTTTATCAGAAATTTTGCTGATATCCTTATGTTCAAATTTTTTGCTTTTCTGCAAATAAATCCGCAATGTATGTTGTAAAAGCATTGAAAAAGTAATGATGCTTGATACCCTGTCGGGTAAACCATCATCAACTTCGTCTTCTGGTTCAGACTCATTCGAGGTGAAACTATTTTTGTGCTTTAAAATGGCTGCCAAACTCATCGGCTTGGTTTGAATATGCTGCTTGTTTTGCTTCAAGCTCTTAACTACATATTTAGCATTACTGAGTTGTTCGCGTTGATAAACGTCTGTCTCGATTTCACTTTTGTATAAAGCAAGGGTATTAACTTGAGTGGCATCGTATAAATGGCGTTCAACATAACCGTTCATGTCTGAGCAGGCATCCCACAACTGTGCATAAGCTTCGCGTTCTTTTGAGTCTATGCTTTCAAGTAGCTTAGCTTTTAGAATTTCATGATGCTGTAACTGCACACCACGATTATTAATCACTTCAAATAATTTATTTAAATCCGTCTCTTTAGGTACTTTTGTTAAGATCAACTGAACTTTCGTGCGAATAAAATCAGTTAAAGTAACTTTATCTACCTTGACTTCAGCATTGTCAAAATAAGACTTGATATATTGAAGCGCATCTTCTAACTGTTTAGCCTGTGCTAAAGGTGCCGTTTCGTTGGGTGCCGTTTCGTTGGGGCATAACTTTTTAAAAAATTCAGTGACTTGAGGACGAATGGCAAAATTTATCCGCGGACGAACACCTTGCTCAGTTGGCACTTGTCGATACTCAGTAAGATGCTCACCCAGTACCACGCTTATCAGCCATAAGGTGGTAAACCGTTGCTGTCCGTCAATGAGCTCATAGAGTTTACTTGTGTCAGTCGTATCATGTAACGTCCTCTCAATAACTAAGGTGCCGCCCAGATAAAACTCATTTTTATCTTCTTGCCAGGCAGTAACAATATCATCCAATAAGCTATGTATTTGCTCTTTTCCCCAGACGTACAGTCGCTGATAAATGGGAATATTAAAAAAATACTGCTTTTTAATCACATCTTCCAAAGTAATTAAATCAGACTCAAATTTAGACATGACGAGCTCCCTGCTGGACACCGAGTTTTTCAGCACTCACCTGATTTAGTTTATTTTTAATCGTGCTTTCCACATATTGGTTAGTCTTAATTCGCAAATCATCGACATTAAAATAACCAGAAACAGCACGAGCATAACGAGATTGAACGTGACTTTTACTTTCTGTTTGCCAACCATCATTAGTAGCATAAGCTTTGCTTACATCTTCTTGCTGTAAAAAGCGGATCACATCATCGATATCGTAGGCATGTGCAAGCACATCGAGTAAATTCTGTTTTGCATCCCGTAAAAATTTAAGTGGCGTTTCACGGCGGATGTCGGCCTGTGTTAATCGAATTGCACCCAAACGATGATCTAACCAAATAGCAAATCGTAACAATCCCTCGCTGCCTAACCTGTCGAAATATGTCAAGGTCGCTAAGCGGAATAGACTCTGTAAATAAGGAGATAAGGTTGAAACAACGTCATTATAAAAACCTTGTAGCGCTAACACTTCAGGGCTATCAGATGTCTGATGAAACAACACATTGAGCATTGAGGCATATTTTTCAGCATAGAGGAAAAAACCTACACCTTGGCTAATGGGTTGGCGCAAAGCAAAAGGTAAATAAGCCGCTTGTTGGCCAATATTTTGTTTTGCTGGCGTTAACGAATAGTCATTGGTGGTAGTTAATGTAAGGCTTTTTCCCCATTGGTTTGTTCCGCCACAGTACAACGCCACTTCTCCAATCATGGCTTTTTTACTGTGCTCACCGAAATGCTTAAGCATTTCATCTTTACTTTCTAGCTCTTCTACTTGATTGCCAGTCCAATTACGGCCACGCCATAAATAATAATGAAATAATTCAGGAGCAAAATCATTATGCTGGCTAGTTTTGCCTAACTCGCCTTGAAGTTGAACTTGCTCCCAACGCCTCGCACAATGGCTTTGCAGTTGCTCGACCAATTTAAGATTACCGTCTTGAATGGCACGTAAATGGAAGGCTTTGAGTAAATCTGTGCTGCCAAGCGGCACACCACGATTATTCTGAGTATCAAAAAAGGTAAAGGCTAAGTCTTCTCGCTGCACAGCAATGACAGTAAAGCGTAATTGCTTAAACACCTTAGTAAATGCATCCTTATCAATTTTCTGCTCTTTGAACCATGCTTGCATAGTGCATTTTGCTTGCTGGATATTGACCAAAGAGCGAGACGAGCGAAATTCAAACTGTATATGTGCTGGTAACTTACCGTGTAACAACCAATACAAAACCGACAAGCTAGTTAAGCGCTGTTGGCCATCAATAACGAAATGCTTGTTTTGCTTAACACCAACTTTCTGGTGCAGCAGCAAAGTGCCCATGTAATATTGTTTAGCCCTATTATTTGTTTGGATGAATTCAGAAAAATCATTCAATAGTTGAATGATTTTATCTTCCCCCCAAACATAAGCTCGCTGGTAACTGTCTAACGCTAATGGACTTTTTTCGTTAGCTAATGAGCTAAAACTCACTAGCTTTACCGTCACATCCTGTGGTACCAATTCCTTTTTACTCATTACAAACTGACCTCAGATGTTGTGTCTTTGTAAAACGGCAATCGGTTTTTGCCCGTGAGCAGCTCTTGCATCATGCCTTGTTTGATTTGGCGAGTTTTGCTTAGGCGTTGTTCAAGGGTTTGGATTTCGTTATCCATGTCCGAGAGGATAGAAGCTATAGCGGTTTGTTCTTCTGGCTCAGTTGGTAAAGGTATTTCAAACTCAAACAAACCATCTAAGGTAATACTAGCTTGGTTAGCATTACCACGATAAATTTGTTCAATATGATCAATATATCGTTCGGTTCTAAAATGACTGATAAGCAAGTTTGATATGTTTTTAGCTTTAAGTTTGGGTTTTATGAGCACTGCGTTTTGATTTAACAAATACCCGCTATGTTGTGGCTCTACCAATATAGCTTTTCCAACTAATGAGTCATACATTGGAGGCTTTGATCCTACTGTGGTGAAGATAATATTACCTTCTTCCAAGCTCCATTTCTTATATTTGTTTTTTGACTTTAGGGAAACAAAGATTGGATTGTCGTTTTTAATAGTAGTAAATGAAGTATCACTAACACGCACAACTCTAAGACCAGAGTCTGTATACTCGCCTGACTTAAATGGGTAGCCCTTGATGTAATTTACAATATTACCAAATCTAACAACCTCCCAATCCTCTGGAATTTCGCCTAGCTCGCTGGCTTTGGTGCTTTTACGTCGGCTGACCATGCCTCTGCTCTCTTGAGAAGCTAGAGAGCCGTCGTCGCAGGGGCTGACGTTAGCATTCGTTGCCGACGAATGTTTGCGCTTACCTTCGACAGCACCTTCTGGACTGTTAATATCTGAATAAAAGGCAAACTGCGGTAAGCGGGTTTTGCCTGTGAGCAGTTGCTGCATGGTGGCGGTTTTAATCGCTTGTTTTTTGGCAATGAGGTTTTCTAACTCACTCAGCAAAGCATCCATATCAGACAAAGCGTTAGCAATGGCGGTTTGCTCTTCATAAGCTGGTGAAGGAAAACTAACACTTAATAAAGAACCCTTTGATATGTTCTTCATACTATTACTTGTACCAGTTGCAGATTCTTTTATTTTTTTAGAAGTAGCAGGAAAAGTTAAAATATAAGCTAACCATCTGTTATTTGTTTTTACATTGGAGCGAAACCGCATTTGCCATAAACGATCTGGCAGAAACAAATTAGGGTAGTTACCATCGACAAAACCTAGTTCACCAACCAAGTCAGGAGTATTCATTCGGCTAACGATAATGGAACCATCTGACGGAATAGTTTTAGCTTTATGGACATCACTAGGGATAACTGACTTTATTTCATTTGGATAAAAGTATCCTTTCGATACACACGATGTCTTAAGTATGTGTAGGCCATGAGAAAAAGCGTCAATTTTATCCACTGAGTTAACACTGATACCAGCCTCTAATGAACTAACAAAATCTCCAAGCTCTGAGTAATTCCAATCTTCTGGAATAACCCCAACCTCAGTCTGTTTATACCCTTCTGGTATCACTTGATTTATAGCTTGGCTCATAGCGTCCACTCCAAACCCATGGCTTTGAGGTGGTTAGCCACTTTATCGCTTAACATCTCAACTGATTTTGTGAGTGTGGGTAATGGCGTGCTGTAACGCTCTTCTAGCTCTTTTACGCGATTAGCCATTTGCTGGGTGACCCGTTCTATTTCTGCAATGATGTTGGCTTGTAGTGTGGCGAGCCATTTGTCGTCGACAAGCAGGGTTTTGATATCCTCAAGTGTAAGTTTGGGATATTGGTTAAATACCGCCAAATCTAGCAATTCTTGTGCTTCTTTCACCGCTTTTTTAGCATTGGCATCAGAGGTGAACAATTTAGTGGCTTGCTTAAGGGCTGCGATTTCATCGGCAGCGGTAGCTACTTTAAGGCGCGAAGCGACACTGACTTTGTTGATTTTGTCTTTGTCGTTCATAGCATCAACTAGCAGACCGTCATCGCTACTGCCAGAGCCTAATGAAGAGTTTTCCTCAAGGTAAGCTTCAAGCGTTTGAGTGGCTTCATCTTGTTTGGCTTGCAGTGCATCGACTTTGGCTTGTTCAGCGGCAAAGTAGCGCGCCACGATTAAACGCGGTGGAATAAGCTCAGCTTTATACTTCTTCTTATTAACGATTAAGTCAGGCGTTTCTTTACTGTTAGCTGACTTATCGCCTTTGGTGACCACTAATTCACGCAAGGTGTTACCCGAGAGCCAACCGTCTTGAATAAGCACGTAGACATCGTCTTGCAGTGTGTCGCTCCAGTAATCCATTAAAATTTGGTAAATGTCGTACTTACTGAGTAACTCACTGTTGGCGTAGGCGGTTAACAGGTTTTCTGAAATGTCGTGAATGAGCTCTTTAGGGCTATCGCCTAGGCCGATTTCAGTTAACGCGGCCTGCTTTACCCAGGCTTTAAAGGGCAATAAACTGCGCGCGGCAAAGTCTTTAAACTCTTGATGGGCAAGAATGCTGGCTTTAACCTTACTTGCCTCAATCATGCAGTGGCTATAGCCGCTGCGTTTAGGTTCAGGGGCAGGCTTGAATAGCGTGGCACGAATGCTGGGGAATACTTGCCAAAAATGTTCAAGGGCATCGATATCACGATTGGGAATGCCGCCTTGTAAATGGGCACTTAAATCGTGCAAGTCTTCGGGTTCAGATGAGTCGATATAGCGCGGAATATTGAGGTTGTAATCATTTTTAGCAATTTCATCAATCGTGACTAAACGGCTAAAGCGTTCGAGTTCTAGGCCTTTATTAAACACATCGACAACTTTATGAATGTCTTGGCTGCGCAGGCGGTTTTTGTTGCCATCTCTAATAAAGCCCTTATTGGCATCAATCATAAAGATTGACCGACCTGCTATGGCGATGTCTGCTTGGCCAGTTGTTGCAGACTCATTTGACAGCACTGCCCTTTGAGCATGCTCTTTATCGATAATGATAATACAGGCAGGAATACCAGTACCGTAAAACAGGTTAGCAGGTAAGCCAATAATGCCCTTAATGTAACCTTGTTTAATTAAGTTTTGGCGGATATTGGCTTCGGCATTGCCACGGAATAACACCCCGTGAGGCAAAATAACCGCGCCTTTACCGGTACTTTTTAAACTGGTGATAATGTGCAGTAAAAAGGTGTAATCGCCGTTTTTTTCAGGGGGTATCCCCCAGGTAAAACGACCATAGAGATCGCTTTGTGGGTTTAAGCCGCTGGTCCAGTTTTTATTTGAAAATGGCGGGTTAGCCACTGCAAAGTCGAAGGTTTTGAGTTTATCGGCAGCGTCTTTCCATTCGGGTGATGATAAGGTATTGCCTTTAACAATTTTAGCCGTTTCATTGTTGTGCAAAATCATGTTCATGCGAGCCAGTGCACTGGTGGCGTTATCCATTTCTTGACCAAAAATAGATAAACCACGGGGCGCTTCATGGCTCGCTTTTAATAGCAAGGAGCCAGAACCACAGGTAGGATCGTAAACAGTCGCGTCTTGTGAGGTGTCTTTAGTAATGCCGACCACTTTAGCCAGAATTTGCGAGACTTCAGAGGGAGTATAAAACTGCCCTTTTGATTTACCCGACTCGGTGGCAAAGTGACGCATTAAGTATTCATAGGCATCGCCAAGTAAATCGTCCCCTTCGGCGCGATTGCCAGACAAATCTAAGCCTTGGAAAATCCCTACCAGTTTAGTGAGACGGTCAACCATCTCTTTGCCTTTGCCAAGCTTGTCTTCATCGTTAAAGTCGGCAACGTCAATAATGCCTTTAAGATCGTTTTCTTCGGCAAGCGCGGCAATGATTTTGTTAATCTTGTCGCCAATTTCTTTATCGTTTTTAGCCGCTATCATGTCATCGAACGTGGCACCTTTAGGCACCACTATCATGCCATAGGGGTCGCCTTTGAACTTGTCGGAAACGTATTTCATGAACAACATGGTCAGCACGTAATCTTTATACTGGCTGGCATCCATACCGCCACGTAATTCGTCACAGCTTGCCCATAATGATGAATACAGTTCGTTCTTTTTAATGGCCATGAGGCTTTCCTATCAATGAATTTTTTTAACGGCTAACAGATGATGTGTTGCGTTGAATTTGCTTATGCCAATGGGTAAATAGCGCACGATGCCTGTCGGTCCACTGGGTAGAAATGACGTAATATTGCCCTTGGTGGCGAGCAACTTTTTTAGTGGAGTAGCGGTTATAGCCTTTTGCATCTTGCGCTGCTGTTTTGATATCAGCTTGTTGATTTGTTTTAGCTAGTTTGAGTACCGCAAAGGATAAAGCGAAGACTTCTTTGCAGTAGTCTGGATTTTGTAAATTGAGCAATTCTGACTCTGGTAAACCATCTTCGACCAAAGTTAACAAGGTGTCTGTAATTTGGCTGTTGGTGATACTGGTTTTGGCAGACCCGTCTTGTTCATCAAGGATTATGGGGAAAGGCAAGCCATTAGATGAAATTGATTTTGTGAGAAAAATGCGGATGGCTTGCTCAGTTGTCAGACCTAGCTTACTAAACAATTGTGATGCTTCATTAAGCAATTCCTGCTCGATATTTAGCTCCATGCAAACCTCAATTTTTAACGATACAAAAATACAAAATTGTCGATTTGTAAGATATCACTCAAGTGCTGAGTAAACCAGATAAAACCGCCGTATTTCAGTGGGAATTGTGAAATACGGTGATTATAACAACTAGTGATTATTACATATTATTTGAAACTTTAAAGCCGTACTCGCTATTGTTAAACGGGTTTGTATTCGAGTACTCTTTTACGATTCGGCTTTGCTTTGACTCTTCCAAACTCAGCAGTAAGGTGGGTGAATTCTTGAAGGTAGTCACAGACTAATTGAGTAGGTGATTCAATTAGTCCTTCTGAATCATCTTTAGTAAATACTTGTGCACGTAGGAAACATTTACAATTCCCAACAGAGAATTCAATTACATTGTCGTCTATTCGACCATCTTTTGAAGTGTTTTGTTTTTCTAACTGTTTAATTGTCAGTACAAACTCAAGAACATAGGCATCGTCTGCTTCGTAATTTTCAAGTTGTTGCTTGAAGCATTCAATATCGCCATCTGAAAACTCACATCCTCTTTTTCTCACTTCATCTAATGACATTTCAGCAAGTAAATATGGATGACTGTGCATGTTTCCTAAACGATAATACCCCAGTTGTTCTGCTAATTGTTCTTTTAGGTCTTCTGCCGCTTCGTTTGATTCAACTGAACCACTCTTCATTGTTGCGGATGTATCAACAGAGACAAATTGTACAATACTGCGGCATTCATCGTCTTTTTCATTGAGTTCAATATCACCATAAACGGATGCATAGAACTCAATACCACTACGCTTGTTATTGCCATGTTTTATTACGAATGCTTCAAATCCGTTCAGTAGCATTTGTGTTAACGCCGATTGAGTCACTTCTACAACATGTTTCATCTATATTCCTTGTTGGTTACAGCAAATACTGTACATAGTCCTGATTGTTAGCAAACAAATGAATACTATAAAATTAAAGTTTATTCAAGAGTTTAGAGTCTTACAATTATTCTGTTAGTGTAATGTTGTTTGAGATAATAAAATTTGTATCGGTGTAACTTTGCGATCAACTTCACTAATCAACAATTTTATATGCAGCTAACGTTTTAAGTAAATTGTCACGCATTCTAGTCCTTAGCTCTTGTGGCTCTAGTACCTCAATGTTTGCCCCTTGTCCCCTTAGCCACCAGTTTAATTGCCAACCATTAATGACTGTTGCACTGAGTTGATATGCACCATCCTCTGATTGGATAATCTTCATATCATCTGACATAGGGCTTTCATTTAAGTAAAAGGCAAGTTCTTCGGTCACTTTTGCTTTGAGTGCTAATTTGTCACCGTTGCCAAATTGCATTGCACCATCTTGTAAATATTGTTGAAGATTAAAATTTTGCGGACGGATCCCTTGTTCGTTAATGCGGGTTACCGTTTGAAAACGGTGCATAGCAAATCGTTTGATTTGTGCGGTATTTGCACCCTTAGTGATATCTTGAGCAATAACATAAAGCACGTGGCCTCGTTGCACTAAGGCCAGTGGCATAAGCGAATACTCCACTGCTGTTGTGTTTTTTGTTTTGAGATAACTAACCACAATGGTTTGATCTTTTAATAATGCTCCTTGTATTTCAGTTAACAAACTCTCATCGATTGATGGTGGTTTAAAACCACTATCTGGCATTACACTGGCGACTTTATCAAACCATTGGGCATTATCATCATCTTTTAAAGTGTTTAATAGCTGCCGCGAATGCTCAAAATTATGTTGTAAATGGCGTTGCATCGCCGGAGGCAATAGCTGCTGTAGCGACTTTTCTACCAGCATTAACGACAATGCATCGGTTAAACTTAAGCTGTCGATATGTGTTCGATTGATACCAAGACCAGACCAACGCCATAGATAGGGTTTTGTGTCGGTTTCAGAATAAATAGGAAAGTACTGCGACAGCACTTCGAGATCTCTTTGTAATGTGCGTTGAGTTACCTCAAATCCTTCACTTTTAAGCTTGTTGAGCAGATCAGCACTTTTTATTCCCGCATTCGCAGGAATAAATTTAAGTAATGTTTGCTGCCTTAGAAGCGTATTAGCATTTTTATTCTTAGACATAGTAGACCTTTAATCTAATGATGAACCATGACACGACAAAGACTTAGTGATTAAGCAGATAACCTACCTGAAAATATTTCTCAAAGTAATCCATATATTCTGATTTATCTCGGTACCAATATTTTGTTCTTTCTTGATTATCTTCATCATAATATTCTTCAAATACGTCGATTAGTGTGTCACATTCATTGGTGCTAACGGGGACTCGGCTCATTAAATACATTAATTCCTCGGGTGCGAACCTTGGCATGTTCATCAACATAAATAACCAACCTTGCTGCATGGCACAGTGTTTTTGCAAGGTTCTGCGAAACCAGTATTCATAGCCCCATTCTCCAACGGAGTAATGTTCTTGCGCAAGCGCCAAGGCTTGCAGTAAGCTACTTTGGGGATGAAAATGCATGACTATTTTTGCCGCCAGCATTATAGGCACAAAATCCCGATTGAAGGCTTTATTTGACTTACTTGCCTTTGTTTTACTCTTCCCTGCTGGCAAGGGTAATTTCGATTTAAACCATTTATGTTTAGTACAACTGCGGGGGTCTCCGCCATAGCGACGATTTAACCTTTGAATCGTCAGATAATGCGCATCAAGTAATAATTCAGCCTGTTCAAGTAAGACACTCGGTTGCAAAGCGGGATCGCTGCTTTTTGACATTAAATCCATCAATGATTCATTTCTATTGAGAAACAGTGTCCATAAGCTATAAAAAGGCGAATCTTCTTTCATGGCGTATTTTCCTGAGCGCGAACCGCAAAGGGCTTTTACATTTCTAGCGGGGTTTGGAAGCTTACTTTCCCAGCAATCTAATGCGAGACGAACCAATAATGTCATATCATATTCTTCGGCCCACGGGTTGTTGTCGTCATCTCTCAGAAAATTATCAATCCAATCAAACTCCTGAGATTCTTGGATCCATACGCGCGCTGTCAGACTTGGACGCTCTGAATAACCAATGCCAAATTTATTCTCATCATCAAGGAGAGACAATAACGATTCAGTTTCTTTTTTAAATAATTTAAAGATGATCATTTATCAGCCTCTTAGATTTTCGGTTAATGATTAACGTAAAAAAGTCATCGTAAACTTGGAGAGAACAATTTGCGCCAGGGTAATAACCTTGTGCAGCAAATGTATCAGTAAAGGCCTTTTTCATAATAATGCAGTCAGAAGCTGACGATTGAGCCAATAAAAACAATAAATGCTCCGGCATTATGTGCTCAACATAAGCGAGTAGAAATTCAACGCCTTCGTTTTTATAACAATGCGCTAGCAACTTACGGATTAAAAATAATTCTCCCGTACTCGAACTCAATACATAGGGAGGCCAACAAAGTGCAACCTGCTTGAGTACAGCACTATTAGGTGTTAACTGTATAAGTAATTCAGCGGCAAGGATCAAATGATTGAAGTAACTCGAAAAAAATAATTCACCATTATTCTTTATCGCTTCGGCCATTTGCTGATAAGTTTCCCAATCGAGTGATTCAATATTTGGTTGTTGCACAGAAAACGTCACTAATAACGACTGGAGTAATGATTCAGCTTCTTCAATTAAGAAGCGATTTACATCAGCAACCGCACTAAAAATACGTTTAAAACCGTCTTCATTGCGATAAAAGGTATCCAACACTTGCGATAATGCAGGATAGTCTTGATAAGGCTCATAAGTATTACGTGAAACGATTAACTGCTTAATGGCTAATATATCGGAATTCGGAGCTTGTGAAGCTTCATTTTGCAATACTCGAGCAACTAGTAAATGATCGTACCAACCCTCAACAGTTTGCTGTGCATGACAATATAATCCGTTCCAATCATCGGTTAAGGTTAACCATTGTTCTGGAAATAGTCGCACCATATCTTCAGGCTTTAATTGCTCATAATCTGGTACTTCCCCTAACTCTAGAAAAGTCAGTAAATTGATAGACTCTGTTACCAAACCATCCATAAGAACCTCTATTAGCACCTTGTTGGTTATTATTATACTGAACGGTGCGACAACTTGTGTCTTATGTTTATCAAGTATTATAATTAAAAAGGTAAATTAACTTTTTGATTACCCAATGTTTCTATAACAACTTGAGCTTAAATACATCAGCCACAGACTTGTAAAATTGGTTTGGGATTGAACGCAATGCCTGTTGTGAGCAAAAACACTTCGATAGCATTTTTTATGGTTGGATCGATGGTTAATCCTACAATGAGATTGGCCTCTGCACTAATACGTTGTTGGATGATATTACCTATCAGATGATAGGTATCTAGTGCGAGTTCATGTTGGGATACAATGTTAATTATCGTGCCCTTCGCCGAACTGATGTCGATGTTTTCAACCAATGGGTTGTCTAATATCCGATTAATTGCCGTTTCGATATCGCTGGCATTTTTGGCCTTAGCCATGCCAACTGAAGCAAAACCTTGCGTGTGAATGACCGTTTTAAAGTCGCTGATATCAATATTGATGAGTCCTGTTACGCTTAGCATGAAGCTTAACCCTGACAAGGTATCTAATAACAGTTGGTTACTGATCTTAAACGCATCAATAAGCCTTACTTTACCGCCAAGCACTTTGGATAATCGGTCGTTCGGTAACACGACTAATGCATTGCAATATTGCTGTAATGCGTTAATGCCCTCTTCAGCAAATCTAGCCTTTTTCATCCCCTCAAAACTAAAAGGTTTTGTGACTAGCGCAATCACTGGAATATTGTGAGTTTGAGCTATTCTTGCAACCTCTGATATAGCACCAGTGCCTGTTCCGCCTCCCATGCCGGCAGTCATAAAAATAATACTGGCTTGCTCAATAGCCTTTGATATTTCCGCTTCAGACTCAATTGCAGCAAGACGTCCTACATCTGGATTAGCGCCTGCGCCTAAGTTATTCGTTAAAGATTGGCCAATTTGAATGGTGTCGTCTGCTACATTGCCCCTTAATGAGCGTAGATCGGTATTGATGGCTAAAAATCGAATCTCTGCAAAGTCGTGTTTCTTTTTTAGTGCTTGCAGGGTTGAGCAACCACACCCGCCAACGCCGATGACCAGAATAGGCTTTGAGTCAGTGATGAACATAGGTATTTATTCCATTTATTAATATGGAATTCAAGATACGCTAAGGCTGCGTCAGATTGTGACGCACAGGATAATTTTATTCGCTTAACGCAATTAATCGCTGAGTTTGTCTGTAGATATATTGTTTGATTGATGGTGGGTTAAGCACTTTGATTGATGTGGCATGGCTCCAAACCAGTTCGCGAAAAAATCCTGAATTGATAAGCTGAGCATTAATTTGAACCTGGTCGTTTTCTGTCGCTGTTGCAGTAAATGCATACTGATGAGCCTGAAGCTTGTTAATAAAACTCGACTGTCGATGAGTAATGCATTCAAACTGGATTGTTTCACCACGATAACGGCGACCTTGGTGTGACAAATTAGCGGTATTTATCGTTATAGACATTGAATCAAGCAGTTTGATGTCACTAAAATATTTTACCGGCCATTGATTAAGCTTTGCGTCTGATCCAACTCTGAATACCAGATATTTTTCACCTGCGTCATCAACAAATGCATAAGGTGATAATTTACTGTAAACCAAAGAGGCTTGTTCATGTTTGATGAAACGCGTTACTTGAGCACTGACGTCTTTCCCTTGTAAAATTGCTGTTTCCAACTTTAATTGGTCATCTGTTATTTCATGACCACTGTATTTATGTGACATGGATTCTAACCAGTGTGTGTGACCATCACTGAGTTTCAGCACTCGATTAGCTTGGGTAAAGGTCTGTTTTAATTGTTGTAAACTGACATTAGGCAAACATAAATGCCCTATACGTTCTAACATAGAAAACGCTAAGGCAGTGTTATTGTCCATTTCAGCTAATTGTATCTTGTGCCAGTCTGCTGAAATTGACCATTTAAATGGACGTGTTGATTCCTCTACAACTAAACCACATTGACTGATATTTAAAAGATCTTGAAGGTCTCTTTGAATTGCACGGACATTGGTAGAATAACCTCGGCTTACTAACTGATCGCATAGTGTTGCCGCGGTAGTCGTTATTGGATGCTTTGGGAGCAAGAAAAGAATAATGACTTTCCTTGTTAACGATTCATACTCCATATATCACCCTAGAAAATTACGACTTTAGTCAAAAAGAAAGCATTGCATAATAACTAAACGATTATCATCACAAGTCAAATAATACTCAAACATAACGACTGTAGATATTATCATAAAAAAATTATCTAACCTGTCCTGCATAAATTTGAATTTTTACTTTCACTGCATTTCCAGTGGAGGATCTATAGTTAAGACACTCTTTGAAGGCTCCTAAAGAACTCTCGGTGAACCTTAAATTAAAACCCCTCACCTATTGGGCTAAAATACTTTATATGGCCACTAAGCGATTCTAAAGCGTTTTAGTATAACTTTGCCGAAAACAATTTTTTAGACTAGTGTGCTAATTTCAACATGACAGTTTTAATCATTTTCGGTTCGGATTTTACCTGAAAAAAAAGAAATGAAATTTTTTCAAAAAAACTTCTTTTATTTGTTAACAAGAAAAGCTTTAAAAGCATTTTAATGACTACCAAATTCATTCAAAAGGCGAATGAATTTAACGAAGCCAGAGTGTGTTCTTAAACTCTGTGAGTCTCTATTGTTTTGTCTTTAAATTTTAGAAAACAAAAAAACGTCGAGTGTGTTTGTTACTACCAATATCTCTTATTAAGTAACTTTTTGTTTAAAAATCAAGTAAAAAAAATAAATATATTTTATTTATTGACTAATTAAATACAATTAAAGATTATATCTGGTTAACATTATTTTAGGTTTTAGTGTGTTAAATAGACAAGTTAAACGTTCTGACTTTGTACAACCTTAAGCGCTAAGATTCTGATTATATTCAAGTTAATTCTATATTTTGAGTTAAAAACTTTTTGTTTTTAGCACTTCTGCAAATCTGAAATTATTATCATTTTTAGGTTTTTATCTGCTCGGTTAAAAAACAATCACTAGTAAAGTGCTGCTAAAGCAAAATGGTTAAAAAACCGTCTTTTTATAATGAAAAATACACTTTTGAGAGTACCCGGATCGGTGATTTTTTACTGCAAAAAAAGGGATGTAATGTATGGTCAGAATGTCGCCACAGTTAATCCTGATCCTTGCTTGGTTATCGCGGATGTTTTTGATTGTATTTTCGCAAATCAATACGAGGTTTGTATGGGTTTTACTCTCATAGCGAACAGGCGCTCATCATCAATATGTGTTGCGTCAGAAAATCGATGATCCAAAAAATAATTTTAAAAATAAATCGTGAATAAAAACTTAGCTAAACTGCGTTTTTACGCAAAAACTGTTTCATGTAAAAAACCTCCATAATTCTAAGTTTTCAAATATCCCTCTCAATTATTGAAAATGCCGTAAAATATATATATCAAATAAACCAAATATTAAGTTTTATTTATTTGATATATATATTTCATATTAAATAAACCAATTTCTTGTAAAGCTTTATTAATACAGCAAAACACAAAGAAATCAGTGGTCGATACTGAATTGGTTGGTTTCGCCTTTGGTGATTAAACCTCTTTTCATTATTAAAAAACAATACATATCGATAAATTTATAATAATAAAATAAAAACATAATGGGAGAGCAAATAAATAATCAAACTAAGATTCGAGTTCATTGAAACGCATTGAAAACTTTCCTTTACAAGTATATTTTTCACGAGTAAATTCACATAAAATTCATATTGAGACTGAATAAAATGAAAGAACGCAGTTTACCGAGATACAGTAAAATCCTCCCTCGCATCCAATTTTACTCAATTAAAAATGATTCTACGCGATACTGTGACAGTGAACTCGAAGCTGCGCGATTGCTGTTATTAGAATTTGATGATGAAGTGAAAGTTTATAATACTCAGCCTTCCTCATTTAGTTATAAATCGTATGGAAAAAAATTACGCTATACACCAGATATTATTATTGGGCACAAACAAAAAGGTGTTTATTTTGAAGAGGTTAAGGTATTTGAGAAATTGAATAGTCCAAAAAACATTGATAAATTTAAAATTTTACAAACACTATTTAATAAAATTTGTGAAGGTGGGCTATCAACAATTACAGAAAAAGACATTCATCACGGCGATAAGATAGCTAATTTAAAAAAACTTTATCATTACAAGTCATTAGCGCTTTCTAAACAATGCAAATTACTAATGACTCAATTACCGTCAACACTGACATATTCTGAACTTATTGACTGGGCAGAGCTCAATCAATGTCATCTCTATGACCCAATGATCTTATTAGCAAATTATTACTACTCATTTGATTTAACTCATTTATTAAACGCTAAAACAATTCTGGATATCAGTGATGGCACAATATGTATTTAAAACTGGGATGGTCATAGTCCGCAAAACTCGGCATTACAAGATTGCTATGCTCAGTGAACAATTAGTAACACTAGAATCAATTGATACTAAATCATATCAAGTGGTACAAGTCGAAGAACTGTTATCTGATTATCAAATTGGCACACTGACATTACCCATTGACAATTCAAACTTAGATCGCTCTTGGCTTACAGAAAGTCAAATTGCTGATTTAAAACGATTTAATACATATCTAAACTATCTTGATGTACAAGAATACCCTGGCTCTGATAGTACCCTTAGACTAACAATAGAAATTTGTGCTGATTTATTGAATGAACCGATCAACTTAAGACCATCTATTTCAACGTTAAGACGATGGTATGCCAAATGGTGTAATAATAATAAACAAGCACTGTATTTGTTGAAATCTAGACAAAATGATCCATCTCTTAGCCAAAATAGCCGTTTGGATTACGATATGCGTTTGTTAATAGACGATATTGTCGATAGTTATTATTTAACACAAAACGGGCCCACTGTAGCAAGATGTTATAAAATCTTAATGCAATCTCACCTCCGTCAGGGGCTTAATTGTAAAGTTATTTCACGATCTTCATTTTATCGCGAAATTAAAAAATTAGATGAAATAGAAGTAATTAGACATCGACAAGGTTCTGCTGCAGCAAACGCACATAACCGCTCGGCGAAACATCAATACGAAGTGAATGGTTTGTTTGAGCGATTTGAAATGGATGCCGTACATTCAAAAATTTACTTGATTGATCATAACGGCGATGTTTTGGGTACACCCATTATTTTCTTGTTAATTGATGTTTTTAGTCGCCGCATCACGGGAATGCATATCAGTATGCAATCTGGTGAAACGAATATTGCCGCAGTTAGTGCATTAAGACATGCAATATTACCCAAACCTGTCGAAGATTATCTATTTTTGGACAATAAATGGTCATGTTTCGGTCAACCGATGAGTATTTACGTCGATTCTGGAAAATCATTTATCAATGCTTCATTTGATTCATTACTTGCACAATTAAAAATCCATCGCATAGCTGGGCAAACTCGTCTTCCTTGGAAACGAAGTTTTATTGAACGATTTAACAAAACTTTACGAAATAAATTGATCGGATTACCTGGGTATTTAGGGAAGAGAGTCGATAATTTCACTTATGACAAGCCAGGGCATCATTATGCAACCTTAACGCCTGAAGAATTTGAAAAAATTGTCTGTATTCTCATTAATGATGAATATCACGTAGAGCCACATTCCGGATTAAAAAATAATATCCCAAATGAGATCTGGGATAAAAACATTCGCTACTCTCCCCCTATACTGCCTCCTAATATTGAAATATTTGACAATTACTTAAGAGCACAAAAAAAAGGAACGATTCAAGAATTAAAAGGAATCCAATACTTGCTGCAATTTTTTAACTCAGACGAATTAAAAGGTCTATATAAACAACTAAAAAAAGTAAAACGTCACAAAGAAAAAGTCACTTTTTTAGTTGATAATGATGATGCATCAAACATTCTTGTGATAAATCCCTTAAATCAATCACTACTGAAAATCCCCAATACGCGTAAATCATCAATTGGATGCGGCTTTCAAGAGTTACAAAGCCTATCTGCAAAGCACATACCCAATAATGCTCAACAAAAAATTGATAAAATAACGCAGCAAGCAGTAGCACGTAAAAAGAAAGCGGTTCGTGACAAACAAAAAACAATAAAAAAATCAACATCTGAATTATCAACATTTGATTCAACATTAACTCAAAATGACATTGAGCTAATGATGAGTAAACGAGAGCAAACAAGTCATAAGCAGTTAAATATAACCAGCACCGAGCACACTCTTGATGTACCAAAACCAAGCACACCAAAAATAATAAAATATAAAACTAATTAGGCACTTACTATGAGTTACATTCAACCATTACGAAAACCAATGACAGAAAAATTTTTAAATTGTTCTGTATTTCATTATGACTGCAACAAAGTTATAGAGGGGTTAGTCAGAAGCCTTAAAAGTACTGGCTTAAATCCAGCAGGGTTATTGATTATGGGGGCATCGGGATTGGGTAAAACGACGGCGATCCGTCTTTTTAAAGAGCAGTACAGTAGACCCGCTACTGAAACTCATAGTTATCAAACCATTGTCCCAGTGATCACTCCCGAAAATGGCACAGTTAAGAGCATGACATGTGCCCTGCTTAAAGCGCTTGGTTGCCCGACACCGGATCGCGGCAGTGCCCATAGCATGTTCATTCGAGCAGTTAAATTAATGGAAAATCTGGAAACGAAAATCATTATTTTTGATGAAATACAGCACCTAACAGAAAAAAATGCGCAAAAGAAAACCAAACCAGTGATCAATTTTGTCAAAAACTTAATGTCAGAAACGAACTGTCCCGTTGTGTTAGTGGGCATGCCAGACGCTAAAGATTTACTCGAACTAGATGAGCAAATCGAAAGACGTTTTTCAAAGACCATCATGCTCAACCCATTTAGTATGAATAATGAAAAGGTAAATCACGATTATACTGATACCGATCTGTTTTTCTCATTTCTTCATACGATTGCTGACATCATGCCCATCGACACCATTAATATTGAAGACCCCGTTGTTGCAAAACGCATTCTGGCTGCAAGCAAAGGAAAAATATCAATTATTATCAAAATTTTAGAATATGTCATTGAAAATAATGAAGGCGAATTAGCGACATTATCTGATTTTTCGAGAGCATACAGTGAAATATCTGATTATGACATTCAGTACTGTCCGTTTATAATTACCACAAAACAGCTCGAAAAATTATATTTTTTAGAGGGTTAAGTCTTTCATGCTACCTATCCGATTAAAGCCCATCAAATCAGAATCACTCAATTCATATCTGTGTCGACTCGGCACCGATAATGGTTGGGAAACCCTAGCTGAATTTTTAACGACAATGCAAATCAAGCAATCCAAAATCGACCGACATTGCGATTTCGAGCAACTGGCTCGTTTAACGCAACAACCCATTGATCAATTTACATCGCTGCAAGATAAGTTCTATCAACAGATGCCTGGACGGATGTTTTATACTCAATCGCCGCGATTTTGTCCTTGCTGTATTCAGACCGAACATTTTATAAAACGACATTATCATGACCAATCCAATGTATTTTGCACACAACATCAGTGTGAGATTATTGATAGCTGTCCCTGCTGTCAGAAACCGTTTGAGTGGAATGCAGATTTATTTACTCAATGTACTCACTGTAAGCAAAAATGGTCTGAGTTAACGATTGAAACAGCATTCGATGTGAAATATCAAGACTGGATCGAGTCAAGTTACCTTGAACAACATTTGGGCTTGCTTCATAAAGCTATCACCTTGTTAATCTACCCAACCGATCTGGATCCCCTGCCGCTGACGCATAAATTTAAAGTCAATAATCAGTATATTATGGAAGCGTTCAATTTGCTTCAAGGGAAATACCATCATCTTTGGCATAAACGTTGTGTAGAAGATCGTGATTACCTTTCATTCTTTGATAAGCGCCTGGTGTTAGCGCCGATGACCGAACTGATGGCAACTGCTGGTTTACCTGTCGCATCTACTCATCATATCAAGTGCTGGCCTGCATTTACATCCGTTGAC
Source organism: Shewanella sp. 5S214 (assembly GCF_041439795.1). NCBI lineage: Bacteria > Pseudomonadati > Pseudomonadota > Gammaproteobacteria > Alteromonadales > Shewanellaceae > Shewanella > Shewanella sp. 5S214. The sequence goes on along the minus strand of NZ_JBGOOV010000001.1, from coordinate 50,578 downwards.
CGTATTGATAAACACCCCAATATTACTGTCGCTCTAAAAGACAGAGTGTCGTCATTTAACATCAGACAAATGCTCGGTTTAACGGCAACGCAACTGAGTTTATTTGAAGATAGTGCTCATTTTAAGAGTTTGTATCACGTTTCAAGTAAAAGTCATAAAATGTATGACATGAGACAGATCTGTGCTTGGTTATCGGTTCGAATGTGTAAAGAAGAACTAAATTACTATCCAGCGATCAGCTTTAATAAATTAGCAATGTTAAGCGGAATAGATCTTAAGACAATCATAAAAGCGATCTATCAAGGACAATTTAGATTCACGTTGAAGAGCGTCCAGCAACAACTGACACTGATGTTAGCAGAAGATGATGTCAAAGCATTTATTTCGCATCATGAAGTGTTTGAAACTGATGAGCATAAAAGTTACAAATGGGTAGCAAGGCGATTAAGAATTCAAGTCAAAGCAGTTAAAGAGCTAGTAAAGCCAGGTCTGCTTGCGCTCACACGAGCACGAGACATTAACAAAGACTCCCTTAGCGTATTCTTGCGCCAATACTCTACACTGCATCGCTTTTGTTACTTGCACAGTTTACATCGAAATAGCGTCGAAAAGGTGATGAGAGATATTAACATGACGCCAATACTCAGTTCGCAACAATGTACTTTATTAACACATGCACAATTAGCAGACTTACTACAAAGAGTCGAAAAAGTGCCTCGATGCCACCTGACTAAGCATGAAAAATGGGTGCTTTAACTCAATATCAGCGTCAACCAGCACAGACTCAGTTCGGTACCTTTTTTGAAGTGAAAATCGTTTCAAACTTTCAGTGGCGAAATGGCTGTTAACGGCGAGTTAATCGCTCAAAACAGCCTTTTCCCCTTCCAAATTAGCTCAATGTGTCATTTATAATAGCAAACAACGCTATTTACCATAATCACGAATTGTACGCTTATGACTAATATCGAAGTAGTTATTCCGGGGAAAGATAAACACTATCATTGAAAAATGATTCACTAAAAATTCGAATCTCATTCCTTTCTTTAAGGAAATCACACAATGAACTTAACTTTGACAGGTTGCGACTGTCCCATACTAATCGAGGGATCCAAGTTTTCAATATGGGTATTTCGTCAGTACCGTGTGTGCAAGGTATATAAGCATTACTGGTAACGATTATGAAGTCATCACTTTGGGCATTAATATAATTAGAAAATTTCATAGGTTGTAATTCTTCACTGACGATGTCAGTTAAAGAACGAAGGTCAAAACGATGATACCTCCTCATTAACCTAACTAAAGCATGTTCCGTTAAATAAAACAAAGGAGTGATATTATTTATATTGGGATCATCCACTTTTAACATGGAAAGAAACTGTATTTTAACCATTTCACATGAAACAGGGTAAAGGCGCTCACCTTTTAATGTAGTCACCCCATTGTCATCTATATTGATCCATCCAAGAGAAATATAATCAGTAGCAGCCCTCTTAGCGCTTTTATCTTTAACGATCTTATTTATAAGACAATTTTTCAAACCTTTATCGTTGATTTCACAGATCATTTTAAATATTATTTTAACATGTTTTAATTTTCTTTTTTTGCGGTACGTATGAGTAACATTTGAATAAACTGCAATAAACTGCTCACGTGCCTTTCTCATTTCCCCTTTTAAAATTGCTCTTGCATGATTATCATCGTGTACTTTTAAGCTATTCGTTGTTGAGTCCATTCGTATACCTTCCATAGAGAGGTGTTATTTACAAACCATTTTCTTAATTCATTTTGCAATGTCGAAGACTTGAAATAGATTTAAAAACCAGTCAGTTCAATTCCATTGTGACTGATGTATACCAGTTGATTTCCCGCCGACTGATCTATCATTTGTTGTAAACGGCTTCTTGGTAAAGGTGTTCGATGACCATCTAGACAGAAGAAACATGCAGGCAAATTATCGCAACCTTTTGACTTAGCCATTGATTGCCAATTATGGAGTTTTTCAATGTCAGCGACATATTTATTCATTCTAGCCTTAACTCCAAGACTGTTCATAGCATTGCTACCTTTAACTTCAATAATGGATTTAATATATTTTAGCTTATGGGCATCATTGGACATGTTCCTATTCCCATTTTTATATAAGTTGAACAATCCATCAAAATGTTCATCAAATAAAACAAGATCGGGTCTATCATGCATAGTAGAGCCCGATTTCTTAGCAAATGAAAAATAAGTTTCTAGTGAAATCTGCTTGGTACCTAAACCAGAGTTTCTAAATAATTCATAAAGAGCTGCGGTTGTATTGGCTTCGTGACCATTGACTTTACGCAGTGTTGATACCATTTTATTAAAATGACTGTTGTTTGGGTTGAAGATTTTTCGCATATCTAAATTACTATTACTACTTGATAAACTTACTTTCTCATTAGACTGAGTATTTGTTAAAGGTGCGTAGTAAAAATAATTTTCCCCTTGGCAATAATATGCAAATGAGATGTTTCTAATACGACATTGGTTGTGAACCTTTTGTACTAGACATGGTGAAAGCGCTCTACCTAATTCAGGCATATCAACACATATAAACCATGCTTCAATACCGTCTTTGGCTTCTTGTTTAAGTTTATCCATATCAGTGCAATAACCATCAAAAGAAATTTCGTCAGCTAGTGCATTTCTATTACCATAAGCCCCACCTTTAACTTCTATAAAACATTTGGGTTTAATATTAGTACCATTAAATTGCCCATTTATAGATCTATCAAAAACGACAAGGTCAATTTTTTTATTTGCGATTGAATGTTCTCTTGCTACTTGTGTGGATGGTACCCCAGATTGAACGATATGATAATATATCAAGGCATGTAGAACGTCTTCTTTACCGCAAAATTCACTAGCATCACCAAAAATCGCTGCTAATATTTTCTGATTTAATATCATAGGTTCCTTCCTAATAAGCGTGAAATATACTTACAAAAATCGAAGTTGATATTACCAGTTATAGTTTTACATCATTTAAAAAGTCTTGATAATAGGCTTTATGCTCCCCAGCAAAGTTATTCATGCCGGGTTTAGTTAAGCAACCTTTGGGTGAAATGAAACTGCGAATTATTTTCTCTGGTTTTTCACACCAACGAACGTTAAAAGCTGCATATTTAGGGAAGAAGTATAAAGAAGAATAATTGGGTATATTGTCATGAATCCACCATGCTAGAGCTTGCCAATCTCCTGTTTTTTCATAGTATTCTATAAATGAATTGACAACGATACAGGCTGTTGCACCTACCTCTCCATTAACGCCCTGAATATCCCATATATGATGCGCAAAGTTTTTTTCATTTTTAGCACAATTATATTGATTGTTGTTTTCTGCTCCTTTGGCGTTGACTGCTGATGATCTATATCCTGACCGTATAGATATTCTTCCTAATGCCATTTGTATTGGTTCAAGTACGTTTTCACATAATTGAGTACCTGATTTGATTGCTAATTCAGGATTATCGGGAATATTAGGTATCATTTCTATCTGAGAAATCTCGGAATATAAAAAATCCCGCATAAAGAATGATTTAGATAGCCTCACTCTGCCTAACGCCTCTAAAGATTTAACTGTCTTTGGTTTGCGCATAAAATTCTTCCTTGATAGAGACTTTTTTCGATTTTAGTTTTATTTAATTCTAATAGTTCACTTTATTAGCTTAGGTTGTAATGGCATTTGTATGAGAAAGTAGCAAATCCATTTTGTTTAATGAATTGAACGACACTGGGTAAATGAGTGCGCAGCACATAAGCAGCTCGTAAGCGAGTGTCATTCATTACTAGCTCTTCAGTGAGTTCCTCAGATTGACTTAATGCGTGCTTAATATCTTCAAACGAATAAAAAGCTAATCCTATTGAAAAATAGTCTCCGGCAAATTCTCTAATTTGAGCCTCAGTTCCGGATGCGATGACGTAGGTAACGCCTTCACCAGTTGCAAAATATTCTGAAATACCAATGCATTGCTTTCTCATAGCGCCACCATTGAATTAATTGATTTCTTCTATAAAGCTATGTTTCAGTTGCGGAATTTTTATCTAGCGAACTAATTTTTTGTAAAGTCCATGATCCATTTTTATTATCAATCCATTCGATAAGATCACCTTCTTTCCACTGAAGCTCGTGTTCATATACTGATGGGATCCTAAAAAAAATCTCGCCCTCATCATTCTCTTCTAGTTTGACCTGCATAATTACCTCAAAAATCAAATTAACTATATTTATTTATCACTATGTCACTAAATAAAATTTCTACAAGCCCATTGAAGACAAAAGCTCATGTTCACTGACTGCTTCAGGGGTTACCACTGCATCACTTAACATTGTTTTCTTTGCTAGTAACTTGTCTAAATTCACATCAAACGAATCATATTCAGGATGTAATAGGCAGGGTAAGTGAATAAATACAGGTTTTTTCTGGCCGATTCTGTAAACCCGGTCTGTTGCCTGGGCTTCTTTTGCAGGATTCCAATGGCGCTCTAGATGCACTACATGATTTGCGCCAACAACGGTCAATCCTACGCCAGCAGCAACAGGTGACATAATGATAATATTAAAGCCTTCTCTCGACTCAAAGTCAGTAATCATTCCTTTACGAGACAGTTGGTCCTTCTTCGTTGCAATCGCTTTACTGTCGCCATTAATGACATGAATTTGCAACGCATAGATTTTGTCTAAGCAAATTTTAAGAACTGCCTGAAGTTTTTTAGTTGTCGCAAAAATAATGACTTTTTCTTGTTTGTTTTTTATATCTGCCAAGGTATCTATCAACATAAGCAACTTTTCAGATTCCTGCATTTTATGCAGCGCTTCTTTAGCGGTATTTGGTGGCGCTTTAAAAATCTCATTCAGTCTTGGGTGTAAACTAACCGCTCTTAATTGCTGAAGCACTGCTAAAGCATGAGTGCCGCCCTGTTCCTTTGCTTTAGCTTTTCTGTAGTCTTCAACAATTTGGTTATATCCAAGTAACTGACCACCGCTCATATTACGAGCGAGCTCGGGTGTAAATAACATATTGTCTGCAAGATCTTTATGAATACCTGTTTTTATTGTTTTCTTTGGCATTCCAGTTAATTCTTCTTCCTTGGTTCGGCGTAACATAAACTGCCCAACGGAGGTGCGTAAATCATGACCAATGTCTAAGCGAACCTCCGCTTTTTCTTCATCATTAGCATTGCTAATTGGTTTTATCCAACGATCTCTAAAATAGCTCCAATCACCTAATAAACCTGGTTGAGCAGTGTCCATTAAACACCAAAACTCACTTAAGCTGTTTTCAACCGGCGTTCCTGTGGCTAGGAGTTTAAAGTCAGCTTTTAATGCCTTCGCCGCACGAGTAGCTTGAGTATTAGGGTTTTTAATATTTTGTGCTTCATCAAACACTACAATCCCCCAATCAATCACGCATAAAGAAAACTGATAATCTCGTATAGTCTGGTAAGTAGTAATAACGATACGTCTATCCATATCTAAGCGTTTCGTAGCTGCATCAGCACCCACGTGCAAGGCGTAACGAATAGATTTATGATCAGCATGTGATTCATTCATCACAGAAGTAAGCTGCATAGACTCTCGTTCAGCCCCTTGAACTTTAAACTCTTTCAAATCCCTTGCTGACTGTAATACTTTTATATCTCGAAATGGCGAATGCTTAAACGTTACTGCCACTTCTTGCTCCCAGTTTTCTAATAAACTAAGTGGAGCGACGATTAAAATAGGCTTTTCAGATTTGTTGTTTTGTTTTTGCATAGTTAAATATTCGGCTAACATCACTAGCGTCATATAGGTTTTACCTAATCCCATATCATCGGCTAATAAAGCGCCTTGAACGCGATACATATCGTCATAATTATCTAATTGTGAAGATTTAAGTAACGACAGCATCCAGCTAATACCAGACTCTTGATGAGGGAAAGGGGTACGAGCTAAGTTAGTTCGATCAAAACTAATTGTTCGGTCTAACTGTGCGACCTTATTTACAATATCTTGATTATGATCTTCTGCATCTTTTAGCAATAAAGACACTTGTTCTTTACGGTCCGGAATATCATCAAAACCAGGTAGGTCAGAGTCATTAATAGGATTTGCTAAATTGTCCCTTACCTCTGCAACCGCTTCATTTACACGCTGCTCATCACGAATATCAATGATTTCATTATCAACAATGACACTGTCGGCATTTTGACCTTTAGCTTGCTCGTAACTTTGTTCAAAAGAAGCTATATCTTCTTCACATTCAAGCAGTCTAACTAAACGCTCTGGAGGTTCACTCGCAGCATTAGTTGAAAACCAGCCGTTACTTCCATCATTATCTTGCCCAAAGGGAATATGAACCATCTTCCCGATACCATAAACACGAATGGAAAAACCTAAATCAAGATTAAGAATGGATGCATCTAAAAAAGCGGATGGTGTTTTAATAAATTCTGCGACTTTGTGTGCTGGAATGGTCCGATTTTGCAATACTTCTTTTATGGCTTGTTTTTTATCATCTGACAACAACACAATGCGATCTTTTACTCGCATTACCTGTCCGTCACCTTGTAACTGAGCAAATCGATTTTGCAGATCTTCAATCGATGAGCCATCACCAAAGCTTGGGTTAAGCTCTAAGCTACCATCTGCTTTTTGGTTAGCGGTAACAGTAATTTGCTCTGGTTGGACTAAATCAAATTTATCAAACTGCTTTAAATCGAGTTTTAAACCGTCTTTAACCGCTTGCTGCAACCTAGCGATAGCCAAAACATTATTAAGTTCAGTGCGGTCATCTGGTGTAAGAGATGAATGATCTTCTACAGCTAAAACAGCAATAAACTGCTCAGGTGTCATTAAAAACTGTGTTTGTTCACTAAAAGCCAGTATGGGCCCTTTTCTTTTGACGGGATATTTTTGATGACCAAGCATTGTAAACAACTGCAATGTAAAACTACTTTTCGTTGTTCTGCCTTGAATATCAATGTCAAAATCGTGACTACAAAAAGGTGGCAGTCCAAGTACTTCTGCATCTTCTGGATCGAGTAAACAAGCTTGATCGCTATCCACTCTAAAGCCATTAGGTATCGTTTCTGCAATGTCTCTTTCCTGCAGCATTTTTAACACAACATGCGCAATGAGCTGACTGCCGCCGCCCTCACCTTTGTTTAAACAATGGTAAGAAGCCTCGTCAGTTACGAAGTTAACGCCATATGAGTCATACACTAAGGAATATCTATCGTCTGCTAAATGACTATTTTTATTGTTAGGCAAAAGCCCTTTTATCAAGCTAACAAGTGACATGGTTGTATTAATTCCTTTCAAATATTACTAGTGTCAATCACATTTTAGTCGGCAAGATACCAACGAAAACTATCGTCTCGAGTCACTTTCTTTTGTGATAACATTGAATAGAGCTTAGCGTTAACTGTCGGACGATCTGCAAACATCGAAAATTCATTGTCTAAAATCTTAACTAACTCTTTAGCCGTAATAGGTTGGTAAGCGTCTAAAGCTTTTAACAAGTTAACCTCTAAAAGATTATTTTCTTGTGTATTCTTCTTAACAACAGGCAATCCATAACGATTGACATACCTTCTGTACTTATCGCTATCAAACAGTTTCTCTAAATCCAGTTCAACACCGTTTTCAGTCAAAAAATCTATGGCATTTTTTTGCCAGGAAGTTGGCGAGTGCTGAATAGCTAATTTCTTACCATTGGGTAAGTTTTTTCTAAATTCATTTGGAAAACGCACGGTAAGGTCGTTATGAGTTAACTCGCTCAAAGAGTAATCTGTCATCTTTTCACTGGGTAAGCCCATATATATCCAAAGCTTAAAGTTATGTGAACCTTCAACAATATGAAAGTCGCCACAATCTAAATAAATAATAGAAGTCTGTGGCATCGCTTTTAGTTTGATATAACTGGTCGTTAAACTCTTACCTAGCACTCTCTTTACTGTATGTTCAGCTTGATAGCCAAGCATAAGTCGTGCATTACGAACAAAGCCATGTTCATAAAGTCCTTCTAAAAATCGCTTACGCGCTGGGAACATCCGGTTCAGTGATTCGTCACCAGTGTGATTAGCGTACTCTGCAATCGCACCCAAAAATAAGCGCAAGTCTTCCTTGGCAAGCCAGCTTGTTACAGCTTTAACTCTATTTTCACCAATGGGTTTCCACCACTCGCGGTAATTTTTAGCCGTATTCGCAATACGGGGATCACCGGCTAAATTCAGCACAAAATTTTGCCACACTTCGCTTGGTGCACCGGCAGAGCGGTCAATAATAATCTCGAGTGCGATGTGGCCAATGCGTTTACCTTCTTCAAAAGGCATGGTAGCAACATCATGTTTTAATAATTCATGGAGAATATCGTTCTGCTCACCAACGGGAATTTCCCTTAGTGTGTCTAGGTAATATTGAGCATGACATACATCTAAAAAACGCCCTTGTGGTAACTCGTTTAAACGAAGTTTTTTTAATTGCTCACTAAGATCTAAATGGTTTTGTTTTGCAAGATTCACTAACGCCTTAGGGGCAGTTAAATCAAACAGCCATTTTGCACTATTCAGAACAGATAAAATGGTATCACTGCTTTTTTTCCGCTCATCTAAACGTTGCGCTATTTGTTGCTTAATCCATGCTGTTAATTTATTAAAAATATTACCATCAACCAAAGCATCAAAATAACGATAGACCAACGAAATTAAATTCATTAACGACGACATGCCAAGCTTTGGGTGTTTGGCTTGAATGTAATCAATGGTCTCTTCGTTTAATGAGCCTTTTCTTATCTCTTCTTTATCAATCCACAGCTGAGTTAACACCCTAACGCCTTTGCGTTTAAGCAGTGTATGGTTTAATTGCGCAACATCGCCATTAACAACAAAACCACTAACCTGTTGCTCAAGTGCCTTAAACTCTTCACCTTGCCCTGCACCATCAGCAATTGTCTTAGTTTGTAATGTAAGGCTGCTCCACTGCTTTGTAATACGCTCCCAGTTAAACTGGGCGAGCTCTGGTTTAGGGGGTAAAAACAGCATAATTACTGCATCTCCAAACGACTTCTTACTGATTCATATTCCGAACTTGTAGGTCTACGAATAGTGAAGCGAATATCAATTCGTCTATTTGCTCTAAAATCATTGTCGGTGACTTCATCCAATACCATTCTGCGTGTCGCAGCGTAGCCGCTTACTGAAAAAAGCGGATTGCCATCTTTGTTGTTGATCCCCGCTAAATTAAGGTGACTCGGTAATGATTGACTCCAAAGTTCCCACAGCGAAATAGCTCGAAAAGTAGATAAGCCCCAATTGCCTTTGCCCAGCATGCCATTGAAATTTTTACTGTCGGTATGGCCTTCAATAAAAATGGTATCCAGAAATTGCTCACGATTGTCTGTATTAATCACCATTGAAAGCACTTCGCCAATTTCAAGCGCGGTTTGTTCAAATTGAGGATTAATATTAAATGCGGCGCTATCAAACCCTAAAATGTCGTTAGGAATACTTAACACGGTTTCATTTTCACTAACGGTCACTTGTATGCCACGTTGCCTTAATAAATCAGCGGCTTCATGTAATATCGTTTTACGAACCCCTTCAGCTAAGTGCAACATTTCTAACTCTTGGGTAAATGCTTGTTGCTTATTTTCAAGCTCTTGTTTGGCTTCCATAAGCTCAACCATTAACACAACAGACGCTAAAATGAATAAAATTAACAACCCAGACAAAATGTCAGAAAACGACATCCAATAAGGGTTTTCTTCATCTACACTCACATCGTCTGTTCTAAATATCCGCATTAGCTATGCTCCAATTCATCCACTAAGTCAGAAATTGAACTCACTGTTCTGCGCATCTGGTCGCTAAACTCAAGTGTTGTTGTATTCCAGGTTTCCATACGTTCTTTAACTTGGGTATTTACTTCTGCTGAGTAACTACGTAGCCATTCATTTGTTTGTTTCTCAATATCCGATACCTGTTTAGCTAACGTATTGCCTAAACCTTCAAATGAAGACTCAATTCCTTTTATAAAATCGTTTTGGTGAGTTTTCATTTCAGTGAAACCATTAAAGGCTAACTTTGCCGTCTCTCCAAATTTCTCTGTTGTTGTCACAAGCGATGTTTCAAGCTCTTTTAATATTTTTGCTTGTTCAATGACATGGTTTGCTAATTCATCATTTTGAGAACAAATATCTTCAATTGTGTCCGTCATGTCAGCTAAACGCGTATCAAACAGCTCAGTGGCCTTCACTAAGTTAGTGGATAACATCGCAATTTGGTTTGAACTATTACTCAAATTTTGGCTACTTGTCGCTGATGATTGTGCAACCGTTTTAAGTTCGCCTACTACTTCTTTATGTTGTGCAACAACCATATCCATATGGGTTTGTGTCCGTTTTACCGCATCGGTCATAGACGTCAGCATTTGGTCTTGCTGCGCTAACCACTTGCTTAGCTGAGATTGCAGCTGATCACGATATTGCTCATCTCGTTTAGATGCCTCAACTTGTTGGTTTTGTAATAACGAACTAAAGTTTTCTTCTAGCTTTTGTTGGCGCTGTGCTGAGTTCTGCATAAAGCTTTGTAAGCTGGTTTCTAACCCGCTGGTAAAGGCTTGTTGTTGAGCAGTGGTCTTTTCATTTTGGCTAGTAAGATCACTCACAAAACTACGATTTGATTCACCCATAGCATTTTGCACTTGGCTCATAGAGTCAGATAACTGGGTTAACGTTTGCGACTGCTCAGTTAACCAATCACCCAATACCGACTGTAAGTTATCTACATGGCTTGCTTCACGTGCAGCTTGCGACTTCTGCAGTGACTCAATGGCTGAAAACAGCTTTTGCTCCATCGCTTGCTGGCGTTGTTCGCTTTGGGTCAGCATTGCTTCAAGCTGTTGATTAAATTGTGACGATGCTCCAGCCTGCTGTTCTGCCATTAGCTGTGATTGTTTGCTGCTTTGTTCAAGTACCGCGTTCATTTGCTCGCTTAAACGGCTGACCGCCTCGTGCATTTGCTCAGTCGACTTTTGCATGAGCTCGCCTTGACCTCTACCTGCTGCTTGCATGCTCTCGGTAAAGTTACCAATAAGCTGCTCTAACACCCCGCTGCTTTGCTGGCTGGCATTACTCACTAATGATTGCATTGCAGGTGCCATGACATTATTTAACGCATTGGTAAATGCTTCTTGCATGCTGTCACTGACGCCCGAAATGGTCTCTTGCAAGCGGTCGCCAATACGTTCATGCAGCTCTTGCAGAGCTTGACTACTTTCACCGGTGTTTTTAGAGATATCAACTAACGACTTTTCAGCAGGTAAACGAGGATAAAGAAAATCAATTTTTTGCTGTACCGTGATAATGTTACTTAAAATGGTCCGTTCGGCTATTTTCTCTATGAAGTTAAGCAGTAAGCTTAAACCCACCCCCCAAACAGAGGTCACAAAGGCAAACGCCGCGCCGCTCATCATGCTAGCAATACCGGATTTTAATACTTCAATATCGTTACTTTCAATATGAATATCACGCAGGCCCATGGTCAGGCCCATAAAGGTACCTAACACACCAATTGCAGTTAAAAATGAAGGCGTTGCAGCTAATAGCCTGTTAGAGGTTAACCCTGCAGAAAGGGTTTTATGATTAAAAAAGTGCTCTGCATCTAGGGTATTATAAACGCGTTGTGTGCTATCATCTTGTACTAAACTTTCGCTAAACTCATGCCACAAGCTATGCACTATTTTATCTTTTGATGCGCCCGCTCGTTCAGCAATACTCAAGCTATTATCATAAAGTGTGGTGACTGTTTCACCCTTAATAATCTGCCTTACTTGCTCTACTCTGCTTTTACTTTTAAGCGTACGCGAAATAATGGTTATCAACGCAATAATAAACACTATCAATAGCGCAAGCCAAAACGATACCCCTAGCAGTGATTGAGGTATCAACCAATGCGATGGCAAAAAATCCAACATTATTACTACTCCCTTAGTATTTTGGGTATTGATTGTTTTAGTTAAAGCTCGCCAGAAAAGGCTTTCTGGCTTGGTGAATTGAAGCTGTCATCTATAATATCTTGGGAAACTGCTATCTTTTTTTACTGCATGACGGTAAAAGAAGCTGTAAATCACCTTGAAATTCAGAGCCTTATCGTGTTATTGATATGCTTCTTTATTCATAATAGCTTTTTGTAAATCATAATTGCTTGTTATTAATCGACACGAACTTTGGTTACCACTTTTGCATATTGCGTGTAGTTTATAGTTAATTAAATTGGGGCTTACAATAATGAAGTCATGAGAAATGAGCTTGTCATAAAAATTTGAATTTGGAAAAGCAGGAAGTTGAAGTTCTTTGTATAAATTGACGACAATCTGCTCAGCAAAAAACGAAGTTTAACCAATGAATTTTGTGGATCTGATATCGCATACTCTTCAGCATATGCGGATAATTGATAGAGCTGTGTCCATTTTGTTTGAATATGTTCAAAATTCATTGATCGCTTCATTCCGTTTGTTCCTTTGATATCCCTATACCGCAGTTATAATCCCAAGCATGTTAAAAGTATTAATTAATCAATTGTGATATTTAAACGTTTCATCCAGTAACATATTTTTTTGAATGTCACCAGTGATTTGAACTATATCAACTTTATCGTGAATTGACATAGTAATTTTATTATCAAGCTTATTTTTTGGATGTTTATAATACTGTCTGCGATGTCTTTTTCATTGACAACCCTGTTATTTGACCATTATGAAGCCTGTACAACTCACGTATATTGCCCAGCAATTATAAAATTTATTGCATTAATGGTAATGTTTTATTTGGGTAACACGGATTTTTAGTAACCGCACGATTAATCTGCTCTACCAATAAAATACAGAAATTGGATCTTTAATATCCTCGAAACGGAAAAGATTTAGAGCTAGTAACTGGTCATGAAACTAGTATATTGCCGGTAAAAGCAGTTTTTCAAATACTCTTTAGCCGCGTTAAATGTTAAGGCCTGAGACCTCTTGAAATCTTTATATAATAATAGCAACTAAACTCCGTTATTTTTGTCACATGACTTAACGAATAAACTCTCGGGGGATAATACGTTTTATATGAGCGGAAAAAACATAATCAGCTATAACTCGAACAGGTATGTCTTTCTTAACTTCGATCCACTCCAAATAGATTAAATCAATAATTACTTCGTGCATCCGAGCGGATAAGTCTTTGGCAGACAGCTGGCTGTTACCACTCATTTTTGTGAGTAGATTCTCGTCAAGCAAATCTATGACTGTTAGGCTTGGTTCTAGTTTTTGCAAAGCTTCGCAAAGACTTTGTAATTTAGATATGAGAAAGTCATGTTCCCCAGATAGCATACGGCTCATAAACGTCTTGTTTAAGTCTGAGTTGTAATCGATTAAATTCGATGCTCGTATACTGTGTTTTTGGAGCAAACCGGAAACGTTTTTAGCAACTGTTTTCGTTAACATTAGCGCTAGTCCTTGTGTCTAATGATTAAAATAAATGGAAATTTACTTAACGCCTTTGAAGATAGCAACGCTAAAAGTTCATAGCCATCATTTCCACATTGCGAAAAATTTACATGCATTTAACGGTACAAAAGCTTGGCCTATTTAATTTGATCACTTGGCTCGTCTTAATGAACAGTACCAACCAGAGCCGGATATCGAAAGTATTTTACCTTGGAATTTAAACGATAGGTGTAGTAGCCCAGACGCTTAATTAATAACTAAGTCTTTGCCCAAACCAGCGATTCCTCGATTACCCTTAGAAACTCTTTGCCATTGAATCCTAATGGATACAAAGAAAAAGGATCTGAAGAAAAATTAAGCTCTTTGCCTGATTCCATAGAAGAAGCAATTTCTTTATCATGATTACACAAAAAATGAGCATTATCTGCTAGTGCAATCAAAAGCTCTTCAATGCTCACTTTCATAAAACCGGCGAAATAGTCATGGTCAAACTCAAGTGACGTATCAGCAATTAACCCTTTAATTTTAGGTGTTTCAATCGTTAATCCTAATATGTGTCTAAGTTCTTTATTTAAATCAAGATCATCCTTAACTGCTTCGACTTTTTTTCTTACCTGTATACCCGCATTACGTAATGTACGATCCCGGTGATGAAATATCTCAGATTGAGTTGTACGGTAGTATGTTGATTTCACTTCAATGATAAAGACAATATTGTCTATAACACAAATTAAATCAATCTCACCTGCTTCAATCCCGTTTGGAGTATTTGCTGTATAATTCCTTATAACATTGAAGCCACGGCCTTCGAATGCATCACCTAACTGATTTTCTATTCTTGTTGTTTCTTCTTTTAATGAACTGCGCAGATTGGCAAAACGACGAAGATTATTCACTGCACTCACCGAACTATACTGCGTAGACATTAACAAAGGAAGTTGGACACAATGACTGCCGATTTTGAAAACGGGTTTTTCGTAAAGTGGTTGAATCTTTTCAAATTGCGATTGGTGTAATTCATTACTGAGCTTTTTCATATCAAGGCACCAAAACTCTAAAATAGCTTCTGCAGCCTTAATGCTCCCTTTTGGAAAGTCTTTGGAAACAGTCCAACCGACAATGTTGTTTACTTTCTCTTTCCACAAAGACCAGGTAATTGGAAATCGATTTTGACCAATAGATAACCCTTTTATTGCAACCATTCCAATGGCTTTTTGCCAATCACCGACTTGAGCATATTCATAATAAAACGCTTCAATGTTCTCTTTTAAATAAAAAGCGATCATGAGTTCTAACGATAGTAAAGCTTGGAATAAATTAACTTTAAACCCGTTGTCGAGTTCAACATACTCCTGAAAACCATAAAGTTTCTGAAGTTCTAGCTTAGTTGCTATGGCTTTTACATATGCAATTTGATTGCTGTCATGGTTTTCTGCAGAAAACATCTGAACATGGGCAATTCCAGAAGCAATAAATTCTTCCATTGCTAAATTAAACCAATAACCTTTAAGAAGTTGTTGCCTATTCCCATTTCGGTCCCAATTATCAATTATACCTTTGTCAAAACGATCAAATGTTAACCTTCCACTTTTAACCGAGAAATGTAATGAATCGTCAAAACAAAATGGGTGTACGCTTTGCGACAAAAACTCATCAAGTTCGACTTGTACTTGCATCAACTCACTAAACGTATTCAGTAATGAATCTGCAACAGCACTGTCTTCATTAGATGGGAAAACTAACGGGGCATGATACTTCTTTAGTGATTTAACGATTTTGTTATCATTCAGATGGAAGTCAGAGTCTGGTGAATATCTTAATTTCCAATGTATTAACTCCGTTAACGCTCTCAACTTTGAGTTTACACTTATCACACCACCGTCAAATGATATGGCTTGTTTTATTTGATATTTGAAAAAATATACAGCAGAAAAAGACAAAAACTCGAATAGAGTTATATCTTTAAATGGATTGCTATACTTTTTTATCAGCCCTTTTCTGTCTTCGTGAGCTTGTTGGAATTGATGACATGTCTCAATCAAACCTTCCAGTATGTTTGGGTATTGGCTCGATAGCTGGTTAATTTCATGCCACTTGGCATGCTCTTTCTTAAGGACTATCTCAGATCTTCTGATCGCCGTTATGATGGTTGTTGGCGATTTAGCTAATATCATTGAAATAAGCTTGGAATTAGTAGCGGTTTCCTGTGCAAAATAACGGGCTAAGGCTAAGATAAAATCATCAGATTCGAATAGATGATGTGGAAAATCAAAAATAAAAGTTGAATTCCAAAAGTTGTCATCGCGGCTAATATTCGACAAGCTTTTTTTAGCAGGCTTTCTATAGAGATAAACTTCTAGAACTTGCTTGTATGCAAATTCTTCATTCTGAGAGGCTTTGAATTGTAAAAAAAGCTTTTCAAAGTAATCCTGTTTACGGTCTAACATCAAGGAATCCATTCACAATATTATTATGTTGAGATATAAAATAATTGCCTTATTCAGTAGGCATATCTGAAAAGAGGCAACTCAAGTCACTTCTTTAGTTACATTTGCATCGCACTAAAGCTATGTTAACACTAGAAATTAGGAGTTCGAACTCATTTACTTTATATCAATAAATACATATACTATTAATAAATAAAAAAGCCAACTTTTCTTTTCATCTCAGTGCATTACATTGATATCTGTTATGCGCTTAAAGTCAAAATGTTTGAGAAAAAAGCGCTTAAAGTCAGAAAGTTTGAGAATTTAGCGTTTTTGAATGAGACAAATTTTTCTAAGTCTATGATTTACCGAATACCCCAAATTCATTTCATATGAGAAGCCACATTTGTGATATTCGACATTGAGATCGAAACTTGATCCCACTGAAATTTGAATTGCTCTAGCCCACACCACTATTGGCCTAGAGCCATTTTTCATTAATACCAGGAAAACTGAGATTCAAATTTAACGTGAGATCTAGCTATTCTGGTTGCAGTAAATAATGCCAAAGATAAAAATGTCCCTGACATTCCTGTAATCTGCGCCTACGTAAAATCTGTACGAACTCGACTAACGCTGTTTTTGATGTCTATCATTTTGGTGTGAGTTTTTGGGGAAAAGTGATGGCGGGAAATATATTCAGTACTTCCCGCTCAGGTCTTAAGATGGCATGAGTGCATGCCACCTTTGTTTAGCGGTACAGCAAGACTTTAGTGTCCTGTAGCTGTTGGCGGAGTTTGAGACCATTCCTGCATAGCCTGGTCTCCTGGACGATCGATTTTAACTTTATCGCCCTCAATTGAAGTTACCCAGCTCAGCGGAATGTAATGGTGTTGACCGCTATCATCTTTTTTCAGCTTGAGGGTGTCGGTGCCCTCCATATGATCTACAGTAGCAAATTGACCATCTTCGGAACAGACAACAGGCATATCAGGTTGAATTTGGTTGGTTTGAATCATAGTTTCTCCTCAGGGCTCAGTACAAGCCCTTCTATTTATAAATGTGCAATCAGTAATCTGACAAGCTTCACTAATCGGGATTGTCTTTGACTTTAACTGCAATAATTGGTTACTTAATGTTCCTAATCGCACAGTAAAATCATACCGATAAAACCAAATGCAGTCTGTTCGACAACGAACAGACTGCATATCTAAATCCTCTGTTACCATTGATGGTCAACTCGAATAATACATCTGTTCGTCTATCGTTTTAGTTTGCCTGTTAGGTCGTTTTAATTTTCGATTGCCACTAAAGTGAATAATTTCATCAACGTTTCAGTTGATGAAATTATAAATATTCAGAATGTTTGTTTAACCATAACATTCTAAAATAGTTAGTTTTCTTCATCTAAAGTCATCAACGACGTATTACCACCAGAAGCGGTTGTATCAATGCTAACGGTTTTTTCTGTTAATAAACGTTGAATGAGATTATCAAAATACTCTGAACTAATAACCGGTAAAATTGCGCCTTGACGCTCGGCTAGTCTGTCACTGATATAATGTTTTCGGTCACAATGACTATCAACAACAACTCCTGATAACGCCGGATGTGCCAACAAAGTGGTTAAATGACCTAACCGAGTAACTTGAAAAACATTCTCATCAGCACCTGTTGTAACGAACTTATCTCTAATGGCTAGGGCTTGATCATAAAATAAATCAGAAACCACCGAGATAACGGTATTTCCAGTTGCCAAAGCCGTTACGATAGAGAGCATCCAAAAATGGAAAGTTACATTTTTATCAGCAAAGCAGATGATATTACCGCGGTTTTCCAAATAGAGAATATTAGACTCACCTGTTGGACCTGGAAGTGTTGTTGGCTTTTGCAGATGTTTTTCAACAGCCACTAATTGTGAATTAGCGGCAGTCAAAGTACGATTTAAGTCATCGGCTAAATCATCAATACTATCGATATTAGCCATTTCGACTAACATTTGACGAACAAAAGCAATACGCTGATTTAGCTCGGTCATGCGCCAGATTTTTTCTGCTACATCCGCCCTATCCATCAATAATTCTGCTTCTGCTTTTGATCCCGCATCGCTCACTAAGGCATCGACTTGCGATGGCAATAAGTTAAATTTATCGGCATCGGGAGTGGCTTTCTCTTTCACTAAACGCGTTAAATAAAAGGGGCCACCCGCTTTTGGCCCTGTACCTGAAAGACCACGCCCCCCAAAAGGTTGCACACCGACAATAGCGCCAATCATATTACGATTTATATATACATTACCTGCACGCGATAGTGTCGCCAAACGAATGGCTCGCTGTTCAATTCGGGTATGTATACCCATAGTTAAACCAAAACCGGTACCATTAATATCATCAATGACTTTTTCTATTTCATCGCCTTTAAAACGAATAATATGCACACAGGGACCAAAGACTTCATGCTTGAGCACGCTAATATTGTCTATTTCATAAAGTCGCGGTGCAAAAAAGAAAGCTTCGTTTTGTGCTATTTCATTTTCTTCATTAGATATCGGACATTGATACAATAGTTGACCATGAGTTTTCATATAATCACTGTGAGCATTGAGTGATTCTAGCGCTTTTTGATCAATGACAGGCCCCACATCAGTGCTCAGTTGTTCTGGATTACCCACATGCAATTCTGCTAATGCGCCTTTAAGCATTGTAATAACCGTATCAGCAATGTCTTCTTGCAAAAATAACACCCTGAGCGCAGAGCAACGCTGACCTGCAGACTGAAATCCTGAAGAAATTACATCATCAACCACTTGCTCTGGCAAAGCTGTGGAGTCAACTATCATGCAGTTTTGACCGCCCGTTTCAGCAATGAGAGGCACTTTTGCGCCATCTCTATCAGCCAACGTTTGCGAAATCATAGTCGCTGTTTTAATTGAACCCGTAAAAATAACCGTTTGAATATGTGCATTAGGAATAATGATACTGCCTACTTCACTCCCCTTGGCAATAACCGCTTGTACAACCCCGTGAGGTAGTCCAGCAGATGTCATGAGTTCAATAGCGCGTAATGCAATTAAACTTGTTTGCTGGGCGGGTTTTGCCAACACCGTATTACCAGTAGCAATGGCTGCAGTTACTTGGCCTATGAATATCGCTAACGGGAAGTTCCAAGGGCTGATACATAACACCACACCTCGGGCTTCTAAACGATCATCTTCTGCAAGTTCAATCGCTTGTTGTGCATAATAACGACAAAAATCAACAGCCTCTCTGACTTCATCAATACCATCTTGAGTCGTTTTTCCCGCTTCCTTGATGCATAAGGCTATGAGTTCGTCCCTATGATGTTCGAGAATATCGCCGATACTGCATAATAAGGCTGCGCGCTCCGATACAGGCTTTTGTGACCATGAGGCAAATGCCGTTTGAGCCGTATCGATCATCGCGAGCATGTCATCTTTGCTATGATGTCGCTGGAAACCAATGATTTCACTTTGCTTTGCTGGGTTTCTAATGACTACAGCCCCTTCAAGGGTATCATTTTCACAGAACTGGTTAGCTTCAGCCCAGTTATCTAGTGATGTTTTTAACGGGGTAAGCATATTGATGTCGGTTAAATCTAGGCCCTTGGAATTATCTCGACCCACACCATTTTCATCATGGTATAACGCAATAGGTTTGGTTATCTGGCCGTTATATTTGTCTGTTAAGCGAGTCATTTTTTCAACCGGGTCTTCAAGTAACGATTCGACCGGTTGAGAATCATCAATAATGGCATTAACAAAAGAAGAGTTAGCGCCATTTTCTAACAAACGACGGACTAAATAGGCGAGTAGCTCTTTATGAGGACCAACCGGTGCATAAACGCGACATTGAACATTTTCACTGGCCACAACTTGATCATATAAAGAACCACCCATGCCATATAGACATTGAAATTCAAAACTTGTTTTGTCATTGCCCGCCAGTTCAAGAATAGTCGCCACAGTATAAGCATTATGTGTAGCAAACTGTGGATAGAGAGTATCTCTATATTCTAGTAATTTTTTCGCACAGGCGAGGTAAGACACATCAGTAGAAGCCTTGCGAGTGAATACCGGAAAATGCTGATAGCCGCCTTTTTGAGTGTTTTTAATCTGAGTATCCCAATAAGCACCTTTAACTAAACGCACCATCATTGTCCGGCCAACACGAACGGTTAACTCATGCAACCAATCAAGAATAAAAATAGCCCGCTTTTGATAAGCTTGCAGCGCCATCGAAAAGCCATTCCAACCGGCTAATTCGTCATCACTAAATACCGCCTCAATAACATCAAGGGATAAATCTAATCGCTCAGATTCTTCCGCATCAACCGTTAAACCAATATTGTATTTTTTAGCTTGCAAACAAAGCGCTTTAAGTTTGGGCACAGCTTCAGTCATTACCCGTTGTCTTTGCGCAAATTCGTAACGAGGATGGATAGCAGAAAGCTTAACTGAGATACCAGGAACCCTGCGAGGATCGTTCTTACCTGACGCGAGTGAAACCGCACCAATAGTATCTATAGCAACTTGATATGCTTTAAAATACTTATCCGCATCATCCATGGTGCGCGCACCCTCACCTAGCATATCGTAAGAATACACGAAGCCTTGCCGATCTTGTTTGGTAGCATGCTCTGTTGCAGCTTGAATCGTTTCGCCCATAACAAACTGCTCACCCATAATTTGCATGGCATAGTTCATTGCTTTACGAATGACAGGCTCTCCTAAACGACCAATAATCTTTTTCAATAAATCAAAACTATCTTTTTCGCGCTCATCAGCATAATCAACCATAGTGCCGGTAACTAATAATCCCCATGATGAGGCATTAACGAACAGTGAATCACTGCTGCCCAAATGACTTCGCCACTCACCTTGAGAAATTTTGTCGCTAATTAGGGCATCTTGAGTATGTTTGTCTGGTACACGCAATAAGGCCTCGGCCAAACACATCAACACCACACCTTCTTCACTGGATAATGTGTATTCTGCGAGTAAGGCATCTACAGCACCGTTTCCTGACTCATCTCTACGTATTTTTAGTGATATTTTACGGGCTTTTTCCCACGCTCTGCTGGCAGCTTCAGGGTTAACCTTTGCTAACGGTAAAATATGCTCTACCGCAACACTTTCATCAATACGATAGAACTCGCGAATTTTCTGACGAATAGGAGAGTCCGAGATATTCGAATTATTAAAAAGCATGTGCTCACCTCAATATTAATAAATTGTATTTTGCAATGACTAGAGACATTTGATATCTAAGTGATACCTAAGATTTGATGACTAACGAGTAAATTATACTGATCTTTAGTTTTAGACTCTGCGCGTTAGCGTACTTTCGAGAATACGCTTGATAGTGGCTTTATTTTCGATTTTAATGTTTTTATTCAAAATGTTAAAAAATCTGAACACTGTGAATAACCTGTCATTTTTTTGCTAACGTCGCGGAGTTTTATTGCAGAGTCACACCAAGTTAAGGTCATAAAACCGATAAATTCGGCTTAGATTTGTTGAAATGTCGCATTATCTATATGGCTTGATGTGAATTAGCAGTTGTTGCCAAATTAACGCTAATTTGGTGGCTAAAATAACGTATAAAGTAAGCCACTAAACAGGCTTTGCTTAACAGGGGGAGCCCATTCTGCATAGCTTCTAGTACAAAACCACTCAGCATGACGCTATGACTTTTGGTCTGAGGAGTATTGATGCTACAAATCGTCAATTTGTTTCATGTTACGTGCTAATAATCTTCCCTCTGCCTCTTGAACCGACAATATATCGTTAAGAAATTCCGTCACGGAAGGTGCACAACTGCACTTTTGCAGATACTCAAATAGTCCGACAATATTTTTGTGATATTCAAGAGTGACAATCGCTATTTCATCTGTATCCATCTTTTCAAACGGATGCTCACCTTCAGTGTGAATTGAAATAGCGAGTTTTTCGTAGTAATGCCGACTATAAGTGTTAAGCGCACTGTTGTTACCACTGTCTTCGAACTTTTTCATTATCTGCGCCATTTTTTTTTCGTGCTCTGAAATGTACTTAAGCAGCAATCCAACTCTTACACTATCGCTTTTTAGTGCACAATTTGCTGCAAAATAGTGCAGTTCTTGGTGCATGTTTTTAGTCCATTGCATAACATCGTGAAGTGTTTCTATTTGCATATTATCCTCAAAATTGACGCGTTTAGATCACTTTGCTGTGCAAAGTGAAGCGCCTGCCTAGCATAAAAATATGGTAAAAAATATCACCATCTGTGGCTTAAATTGCAATCACTTTGAACTCATTCAGTCTATGCAACATTATGTATTGGCTACATAAATAAGAGTTAGCGACCACGATTTAACTCATGATGTTAATACTCATCATACGTGTATTTTATTTTTCACTCTGTTCGCTGCCGCACTCAGCTTGGCATGAATATTTGTCTGATCTACATATTTAGAAACCTTACCGAGAATAGTATGACCCACATAAAGCCATTAGAATTATTGGTGTGGATTGGGCGATATCATCAAAGATGTCTACAGACTCATTGAAAAATATCCTGTTATCTTTGGATGGGACGAAGCTGAATGAGATGAGCGCTTGGCTAGTAAATTCATTGTAAAGTCAGTGCGCAAAGTGTAATGGTTTAATACAAAAAACTGACAAAAAGCGCAAAGATAACACCTGAGCAACGGATTAAAGAGTTAGTACTCATGAGCTGCACTAAAATGAAAAAACTGTAGCCTACAGTGCTGTATTGCTGATATTAGGAGAAAGCTTGTAAGAGAAGTTTGATGCCTATTTTTCATATAAGCACGATACTCAAATACTATAATTAGACTTGGTTGGTGATATTGATCTTAACGCCACCGTAGTACGTAATTAAGGTTCGTTGGTTACAGACTTTGCTTTAAACTACAAACACACGGTATAAGTACTATATACACATTACTTTTTAGGGAACAAGACCATGTACATGATAGTTAAGCACACCCACCTGACAATAATTGCGCTGACGTTTATATTTTTTATCATTAACTTTGTGTTGACGATGAAAGGCTCTGACAAGGTCAATAATAAACTGCTAAAGATCGGTCCTCATGTTTTGTATGCTCTGTTTATCTGCACCTTTGTTTACATGATTATCGTTAATCCATTGAACTTGTACCCGTTTGTGAACGGTTGGGCATCGTCTAAATTAGGTGGTTTTGTACTTTATGTACTCTCGATTACCTTTACGCTTAAATGGGCAAAATCAACTCTATGGCGCATTGTGGGCTTAATTAGTACGATATTTTGGTTATTGATGACTGCACGATTGGGTTTTGCCCATCATCTTAAATCGAAAGGGATTGTTGATGATGCGAATGCTTATCTTGAGTTGGGACAGTCTATGTTAACAGGCATTTGTTAGATAATGTCGAGTAAAGTGGCTAATTAACTTTAGCCACTATTGGTCCATCGTGTTGATTCATTCGGTGTTTATTCCAGCGGCAACATTACCCCTTATACGCACACCTCAGAATAAAAATCTTAGTGTTTACCTCGATTTATCTCATTTCATGTTCTATGAAATAGCCGTTTTATTGACTCTAAGTCAATAGGCGCATTTTGATTATCGTCGCCCTAGCCCACTGGCATCTGCCTAATTAAGCGATTTGAGGTATTAGGCTTTCAAACTGGTCAATTGGTACCGGTCTACTGAACAAGTAACCTTGAAAATTACGGCACCCTTGGCTGATTAAATATTGCTGTTGTTGTTCAGTTTCTACACCTTCTGCAATTACACTTAAACCTAAGCTCTGTGCCATCGAAATAATGGTCTTAACAATGGTTTTATCGTTACTATCAACACAGAGTTCACGCACAAATGACTGATCAATCTTAAGCTGATGTAATGGAAGTTTTTTGAGATATTGTAACGATGAATAACCGGTACCAAAATCGTCTAACGAAAACTGGATACCTATAGCCGCTAAAGTATTCATTTTTTCGATAATGGTTTGAATATTATTTAACAGTACACTTTCAGTTAATTCAATTTTAAGTAATTTAGGATTAACACTATATTTATCAATACTTTTTTTGATTATGTCGACAAAATCGGCTTTATGGAATTGTTTGGCGCTGACATTGATAGATAATGATAATCCTGCTGTATTAACATGTTGCTGCCAGGCATTGAGTTGCCTACAGGCCGAATCAATAACCCACTGTCCTATTTCGATAATCATGCCGGTTTCTTCTACCAACGGGATAAATTCTAAGGGGGACACTATGCCGCGCTGTGGATGGTTCCAACGGATCAGGGCTTCGGCGCCCACGGGGGTGTTTGAGCTGTCGACTTGTACTTGGTAATACAATTGGAATTGATTATGTTCTAGTGCAATGAGTAAATCGCGTTCAAGCACCACTCTATTGATAATGCTGATTTCCATTTTAGGGTCAAAAAAGCAGACAAGGTTTCGACCTGATTTTTTGGCTTGATACATGGAAATATCAGCTTGCTTGAGTAACTCATCTGGGGTGGTATTATTGCCGAGAAACAAAGTCGCGCCAATACTGGTACTGGTCGAGTAACTATGGCCTGCTATAGTGTAAGGCTGATTAATGGTATCTAAAATAGCCGTGGCAATCGCTTTTATCTGTGTGGCGGCAACAAAAGCATTAGAATGAATGCCTTCTAATATGATCACAAACTCATCACCGCCAAAGCGAGTGACTGTATCACCTTCACGGATAATATTGATAAGTCGATTGGCCACTTGTTGCAATAACAGGTCACCAATATCATGTCCTAGGGTGTCGTTGAGTGTTTTAAAATTATCCAGATCAAGAAATAATATCGCACCATAATACTGATTCCGATCACTAAATATTAATGCTTGTTTTAACCTATCATCTAATAACCGCCGATTGGGTAATTTCGTTAACGGGTCAAAGTAGGCTAGTCGCTCTATTTGAATAGCGTCTTCTTTTTGCTTGCTGATGTCTTGAACCATTGCCAGTACATAATCAATACTGCCATCGTTTTTACGCACACAACGAACGACTAACATGGTAGGGATCACTTTGCCTGTTCTGCTAATAAAACGTTTTTCTAGACTATAGCCATCAATTTCATTGGCAAGTAACCTGGTGAATTGGGCTTCATCAGCCTCTAAATCATTAGGGTAGGTTAAATCATTCCATGTTAATTTTTTCAGTTGCTCTTCGGTGTATTCCAGCATCTTACACAAACAAGGATTGATACTGATCAAGCCTTTATCTGGTGACGTAACCGTTAAACCGACCAAATCTAAAGAATAAAATGAGGCTAACTGAGATTCCCTTAATGCCAAGCTATCCAGCATTTGATCAAATTGTTTAGCAAGTAACGAAGCTTCATCAGTTCCCTTCATGTTGACACGTAAATGAGTGGCGCCAGTTTGGACTTTATCGGCTACTTTTTGAATGATATACAAACGACGAGTTAAATAACGACTGGCTAAGGTGGTGATTAATACACCAAGTAAAATGGCAGTAAGTGCATAAAAGAAACTGTTTATTTTTATTTGGTTAATTTCTTCTAAGTAAGCGCGTCTATCTAAATCAATCACCACCCAGCCAATTTCTCGATCAGCTAATACAATGGCTTTAGTCACATCAATACTACTATCAGAATAATGTATCTGTTGCAGATCATTGTCTTGGTTGAATGCATCGATATACAAACCCACTTTAGTCAAATCTGTATGTGCCAACACTTGGCCACGTAAATCGATGACGATAGCTTGCTTTAAGTTAGGGTATTTTGAGACACCATTGACGATTTCCTGCAGACCGCTGACATCTCGCGAGGCAACCCAAATAGCAGACGAGGTCGCTAAAGTATCTGCAAGGGCAATAGCTTGATCTTTATATTGTTCAACTTTAATTTTTTGTTGGCGATGAGTGGTATCCCAGACAAATAATCCCATCATCAAAGTGATGATGAGCGTCATGCCAATCATCATTTGTCGGCGCAATGTGCCTAATAGAATGCGTTGCAATTTTTTAATCATTGATTGAACTTTCCACTGGACGCACTTTACTCTCAAAATTATTTATATAGCTGCGTACAACATCGTAATCAGCATCTTCCGCCTGAGTAAACCTAGCAGTTTCCATACCGAGCATAATCGCCTTACCTTCTGGTGAGTCTGCTAAAGTAATCAGTAAATGTTGTATTTTTTGACTAATCTCTTTAGGAAAGTCATCACGTACCATAACTGAGTTATTGATTAAAGATGGCGTTTGCCAAATGACTTTAAGCTGGTTTGCTTTTTCTGGGTGATCTTTTTGAAATAATCGCCAAGGAAGTGGCCAAGTTGCTGCTGCAGCTACCTTACCAAGATATGCATTCATGATTGAAGATTCTTGTGAACCCACATAGATATTATCAAGATCTTGGTTAATATCGATTCCATTAGTGTACAAAAAATACTGTGGCATAATTGTCGCAGCAAGCGCTGTTTGTGCAGGATAACTCACTCTTTTACCCTTGAGCTCAATTGGTTTTTGGATATTATTATCTTTTCTTACAATAAAAATCCCTTTGAAATCATCAGCATCACCAGCCATGGCAATCACTCGATATCCGTTGTTCCTAGCCTGCAAGGTCTGCCATGGATTAGGCAGTAATAAATCTGGCTTTCTGTCGCGGATTTTTTGTTCATAGGAGGCATAATCGATTGATGCTTCGAGTTCAATATCAATCTCAGGGATTTTCTGATTGATATAATCAATCAGCGGTTGATAAGCCTCGAATAACTTTTGCGGATTGTGTAAAGGGTGAATCGCAAATCGATAGGTTAACGCGGTATTATTACTAGGCGAACGACTGTACTGCAGGGCTTTTTCAGTAGCGGGTTGTTCGCAAGCGAATAGCAAAATGATAATTAAGGTAAAGAGATATTTTTTCATAAAAAAATCAATTTGTTATTGTCGTAATAATGATAGTAGTTTTATATTTGAAAAAAGTCACTTTCTGGATACATTATATTAACTTAACCACGAATAATTTAGCCGTTTGATATCAACTAAAAGAGTTTTACTTCGTAAGCAATTAATTTACCGAGTCTATTATCAGCTATACTGCCCTACCCGTTACATGTACGTATTTAAGCGATGTTAACAATACCATGGATATCAAAGGAACCTGCATCTCATCAACTGAAGATGAGCACGGCCCCATTTATGTTTATCAAACAAAAAATAGCCGTATTCTTAGCTTCGATGGGAAAATCTATCAAAGCTGCATGAAACTCAATGATATAAATGGATTACATCTTGGTTATACCCAAGCCATGATGAGCGGATTATTGTTTCTTCCGACAGTGAACATCGCCACTATTATGGGGTTGGGGGCGGGATCGATGGCAAAGTGTTTACTCAATAGTTTCGTTAATATAAACGTCCATGCGGTTGAATACCGCGAAGCGGTAGTCAATGCCGCCAAAGATTACTTTTATTTACCCGATACCCATCGCATCGTTACTCATATAGACGATGCAGTCCATCACATTAAATATACTACTGTCAAAAGTGATATTATTTTTTCAGATTTGTATAACTCACAAGGCATGGAACCTAAACAAGTGCAGTCATCCTATTTACGGGATTGTAAAAATGCACTCAATGAAAATGGCGTTTTAGTACTCAATATTTGGCATACATCGGTAGAACTTCGACAAGAGTTAGATGCATTACTTGCGCTAGAATTTGAACATCGCTTAATCAGTTTCGAAGTTGACAGTGGCAACAGGATCATTCTGGCATTCAAAAATGCCATACCCCAAATAGAAACTGAACAACTCATGCGTAAGGCTCAAATATTGCAACAACAAATCAATATTCCAATGGCGCGCTATGCCGAATTAATCTTAAATACTCAAGCTCAATAAAAATAATAGCCCTAGACACCAGCGCCAAATATCAGGCGTTGTTTAGTGTCTAACCACATTGAATTTTGTACCATTACCTTGCTGAACATCCGACTTTGCAAAAAATGATTCAACCACTGGCGCAATTTTGGATAGGGTGATTGTAGATACCATTGCCGCTCTACTTGGGCAAACTGCCGCATAAACGGCATTAATGCCAAATCAGTTAAGCTCGGTTTGTCGGACATCAAATACTGGTGCAGAGAGAGTCGCGATTCCAGATCGGCAAGATAACGCTCACATTGCTGTCTATCTTCTGGTAATGAGTGTTCATGGTAACGTTTTGAGCAGCGATACCGTTCAAGATGACCTTTAAATTCATTATCAAATATCGCAATAACAGCCAACATTTCATCTAAAGCGTTGGGGACTGCTTTGTTAGTGTAACCTTCAGGGTCTGTTTGTAAAAATGCCCATTGCATGATGGCTAGGCTTTCATCGATCACCTGGTTATCAGTGGTGACTAGTACCGGGACGGTACCTTTAGGTGACACCTGAAGCATCTCATCAGGTTTGTTACTTAACACTATATCGCGTAGCTGAACTTGCTGGCCTGAAGCATAAATCGCCAACCTAGCCCGC
The DNA here is from genome assembly GCF_041439795.1 of Shewanella sp. 5S214. Taxonomy (NCBI): domain Bacteria; kingdom Pseudomonadati; phylum Pseudomonadota; class Gammaproteobacteria; order Alteromonadales; family Shewanellaceae; genus Shewanella; species Shewanella sp. 5S214. Next base: position 22,093 of record NZ_JBGOOV010000001.1, on the reverse strand, counting down.
ATTGCATAAGGGCAATTTCTTAAAGAATAAAGTATGGGTAAGTCAATTGTCTGGGTCATTTTTGCTCAGTAAATTCATTTTGCCGATAGGCATACGTTACATTAACGATAATCATTAATTAAATCTTAGGGTGACATTACACTATCAAGTTCTGATCGTCATTTTGTTCATGCCCCCAAAGATTCATTATCCAATCCGTTATGCCATAACGGGCTGGTAACGCTTACTCAACGATCAACACGCCTTTATACATTTGCATCTGACAATGAAATGGATACTCGCCTTTTTCCAGAGCAGGTAATGCTACCGTCGTGGGTTTATCCAGTGTTAAATCTTGGCTAATATCTAAGTCGGGTAGCAAGACTGTGGCGGAACATCCGGATTTATCTTGGCGTAAAAAGGTTATTTCTGTCGGCGTATTGGCGCTAATGTTAATTCTTGCAGGCGAATACACCCCGTCTTTAACCACTATTGATGTGCTGGCATCAACCTTAGTTTCATTTGATGGTTTATACAGCCAAAACCACCAAATGATAAAACCGATTAAGGCGATACACAGTAAATTAATCAACATTTTGAGTCTCCTAGTGTTCTTTAGCTTTAAACAGACGTAAACGGTTGGCGTTACTGACGACGGTAAGCGATGAAAAGGCCATCGCCGCCCCGGCAATCACTGGGTTTAACAAAATACCAAATACTGGATAAAGCACTCCTGCCGCTAACGGAATACCCGCAACGTTATAAATAAATGCACCAAACAAGTTTTGTTTAATGTTGCGCAGCGTTGCTTTACTAATGGTTATGGCATCGGCTAATCCATGAAGTGATCCACGCATTAAGGTAATATCGGCACTTTCTATCGCGACATCGGTACCCGTACCAATTGCAAAGCCGACATCGGCTAAGGCTAACGCTGGAGCGTCATTAATGCCATCACCAGTCATGCCAACAATTTCATTTTGTTGCTGAAGTTCAGCGACTTTTTTGGCTTTATCTTCTGGCATCACTTCAGCGAAAAAGTCATCAATACCGACTTTCTTCGCCACTGCGGCTGCGGTGGCTTTATTATCTCCGGTTAACATAATCACTTTAATGCCACTGAGTTTTAGTCTCGCAATCGCTTCGATTGAATCGGATTTTATCGGATCAGATACTGCGATAATGGCAAGTAACTGCCCTGCAAGCGCCAAATACATAGGTGTTTTAGCCTCTTTGGCTAAGGTTTGGGCCTTGGCTTGGTAGTCACTAATCGCAATATTGTTGTCTTGCATCAGTTTTTCATTACCAAACAGTAATGTTTGTCCATCCATCTGAGCTTCTACACCTTGACCCGAAATGGCATTAAAGTGTTCAGTGTTAATGGCTTTAATACTTCTAGCGTTGGCACTGTCAACAATGGCTTGTGCTAAGGGGTGTTCGGAGTGACTTTCAATTCCAGCCGATAAGGCAATTACCTGCTCTTCACTGTCTGCTTGAGCCAGAATAATATCGGTAACTTGCGGTTTACCTTCGGTAATGGTGCCAGTTTTATCTAAAATCATTGCGGTGATTTTAGAGGCCGTTTGTAAAGCTTCACCGTTACGAATAAGTACTCCAGATTCAGCCGCCTTACCAACGCCAACCATTACCGACATTGGTGTTGCGAGTCCGAGGGCACAAGGACAAGCGATAATCAACACGGTTGTAGCAGACACTATGGCAAATACCATTGATGGCTCAGGTCCAACGTTAAACCACACCATGGCACTGACAATGGCAATGATCATAATGGCTGGTACAAAATAAGCCGCAATGACATCCGCTAATCGACCAATCGGTGGCTTCGAGTTTTGTGCCCGTTTGACCATACTAATAATGTGCGCCAGTGCGGTATCTTTTCCGACCCGTGTTGCTTTAAATATGATTGAGCCAGATTTATTTAAAGTACCGGTGACCACATCATCATCAACAGCTTTTTCAACTGGCATGGGCTCACCGGTCAGCATTGACTCATCAATGGTACTTTTACCTTCAATAACCACTCCATCCACGGGGATTTTTTCGCCAGGACGGACTCTAACATGATCGTTAAGTAACACTTGGGCAATGTCGATATCGATTTCTTTGCCATCACGGATAACCCGCGCCGTTTTTGCTTGCAGGCCAATAAGACGCTTAATGGCTTCAGAGGTCTTACCGCGCGCTTTCACTTCTAGTGCTAAACCAAGATTAATTAAACCAATGATCATCGTGGTTGCTTCAAAGTAAACATGTCTTGCCATTTCAGGAAACCACTGTGGAAATGCCACAATTAGCATTGAATATATCCAAGCCGTTCCTGTTCCCAAGGCGATGAGGGTGTCCATATTGGCGTTATGGTTTAAAAAAGATTTCCAAGCACCGATATAAAAATGTTTACCGGATATCAACATAATGGCCAAGGTAACTACACCGACCAGCCCCCATACCATTTGCTCTGAGAGGCTTGATACCGTCATCTCGCCAATAAAAAGTCCATAGATCATCAACGGAATACCGACGCTTAAAGCGATAATGGTATGGCGTAATAAACTTTTATAATGTTGTAAATCAGCCTGTTCTTTCTCATTCATGGCATCTTCTGCCGACTCAGCCTGGATTTGTGTGGCATTGTAGCCAGCACTTTCTACCGCGTTGATAATGGACTCTGCAGTTGCTTGACCAGTAACAAGTACCGTTCTATCTGCAAAATTCATATCGGCCGAATCTACGCCTTGTACGGTTTTAATGGCTTTCTCAATTTTACCAACACAGCTAGCGCAGCCTGCGCCGATAATATTGAGCTGTATAGGTGAATGCGTTGTGTGTTCCATTACTTAACCTCCGTTGGTGTTAATGTAATCTTATCATCCTGATTAATTCTTGCAGGAGTGCCATCTGTTTGATGTGAACCTTCAATCAAATGGCAAATCATATTTCCTGTCGGTAAGTTATCTGGCATGGTTGACCATTGCTCAACTGCGTGTGCAAGCCTTGAGCGTAGTCTAACCATTTCATTAAATTGTCTTTCCGTTTCAGCCAGCTTTTGTTTAACTAACGTTCGCACAAGATGGCAGGCACTTTCACCATGGTCGGTTTTTGAAAAAATCACTTTAATTTCTTCAACTGAAAAATCAAGTCTTCGAGCGCTTAAGATAAATTGCATACGCGACTTATCTTTATGGTCATAGACTTTATAACCATTGACTGGAGATTTATTGGGATTAAGTAAGCCAATGCGAGTGTAAAAGCGCACTGTGTCGGCAGTAATACCTAATTCAGTAGCAAGTTGGTTCACTTTCATGCAGCCTCCACCGCTAAGGTTAATCATTATAATCATCTGACTATAAACCTATGTGTAACACACAGGTCAAGCAAGGTTTGAATATTAAAATAATAGAGCGCATTAGAGCGCCCTATTATTAGAGGGTTATTGCTGCATCATTTTACTATGTTGTTTCATGATGATAGCCATTAACTCTTCGTGATTAACTAACTTGACGGTTTCACCTTTAATAGTGGCGCTTTCTAATGTTATAAACGGTGATTTGATAAAGTTTTTTGCATTTTTCGAAGATAGAATCTCTTTGGTATACACTTTAATATCTTCATCTCTAGATAGATTAAAACTCCAATATAACGCATCAGACTTAATGAAATTAGTATCATCAGCGCCAGATGAGAACAACTCATAAAACTGTAATTCAATGAGATGTTGACCAGGAGAGATTTCTAATTGGCTTTTATTTGATACCGGTTTTCCATCGACCGCCGTAAAGATCAAATAATCTGGCAATGAGATAGTGGCAGCCATTGATACTGAGCTGACTAAAGATAGTAGTGAAATAGCAATAAATTTTTTCATAATAAACTCCGTTAACTTTTTGATGCTGATAACGACAGCAACAAAAATCTTTATAAATTAATGTGGGTAATTAATGTGGTAATTAATGTGGTAATTAATATAGGTAACTAATATAAATAATTAATTTAGATAAAGAATTAAGCTATTGGAGGTGGGTTTTGGCTTGATAGATTAGAAGGGGTTGATACCCATAAAGGCAAGCTGGCCTTCGTGCTGGTTAGCCCTATAGAGATGAGCTCTATGCCTGTAAAAAACGTAAAAGTATTCGCGATCGCATGGCAATGACTAATGCATTGACTCATATCACCTAAACAACAATTAGGCTCGTTATCACAGTCAGTATTCATCATTGCTGACTGATTAGGGGGGCTCGATTGTGCGTCAGACATCGTCATTTGTGTAGACTTAAGCATTTCATTAGACATAGCGAAGCTAGGCATCAACAACTGCCCTACTAGTGATATTATAATCGCTATATTTAACAAAACTTTCAGCATATATGACGCCCAAGAATTCGAAGATGATCTTACTATAACGATTTTTAGTTAGATTTGTTCGACACATGTCACATTTAGCGACTAACTATATGATGCCTAGTAAGTGATTAAAAAGCTAAGTACGTTAATACTCTCACTACAGAGAGCGCCTCTATCCGCCTAAAACGGTCAGAACTGGTTTATGTATTCTATATCAGTTATATCATGCTGTGAGCTAGGCTAATATTTGTTAAAAAACTCTTTAGTATAAGATTATCTCATTGTTTTATAGTGATAAAAATAATTTTTAACATATTTAACGACCAATAAAGCTCTACCATATAAGCTATATTTTGCACTTAAGAGAGCCAATGCATCTTGTTCTGGGGATATTGTGATAACAATGTCATTGTGTATGCTGCAAGCCTGCTATTAACATTATTGTAAATATATGGCTGTCGTTATTTGAAGCTACTGAGCAAAGATTTACCTCATTTGCATTGTAGTCTTAAGTGGCTATCTAATCTAAGGAACACTGCTGTTAATATTTATTAGTAATAATACCTGTGACAATAATAAGGTGCACAAATGTTCGGATTGTTGAAATATTTTTTATATCTGTTGTTGGTACTTTTAGCTTGCCTTAATCAAGCACCTGATAAGTCAGTTGCAGAGCTGAGTAAGCGTTGGGCTCAACCTCCTTCTCAGGATGAATATTCACTTAAGAGATGAAGGACCAAAGTCTGATCAAGAACCCATAGTATTAATCCATGGTACAAGTGCATCTTTACATACTTGGGATGGTTGAGCCCGCATAAGGAGCCCACTCTAGTGATGCGATTTTCCATGTTTCACCTGCATGTGAAGTTGGCATAAATACGATTAAAGACAATAAAATAAACTTTAAAATCGACATCCTTGTATTACTCCATTAGTTTTCAAATTAATAGAATAACTATAGTGTAGTTAACAGATTTTAATCTATTTTTTATGGTGTTGTTTAACATTGTTATGACACGTCATATCACATCGAGTGTTTAGCATTTTATTATCGTAATAGTTTAATGTAATTCTCTATTAGACCTGAATAAAATTACGGGTTAAAAAACCACAAAATAGTCTAAAGCTATGGTAGATAGCGATGCGGTGCATAAACCATAATCTCACTTTCCCTAGTCTCTACCCCGGTGTTATTTTCTACCGCAACCTTTCTTGTTGGTACTCAATCTATTTATTCATAATCTTTCATATATTGTCTACGTTCATTCATCCACAGTCTGAGTGCCATTAACAATTGTTATCTAATATAGCTGTCATCAGCAAAGGTAATTTTTTAAGTGAGCAAGCTATGACAACAAAAAACGTAGTAGATCCCCAACGTAATGTGAAGTCTAAGGAGCTGAAAGCTCTTGGGTTTATCATTTTTTTATTCTTTCCCATTATCACAGTAACCAGCATTAGTGCGTATGGTTTTGTCATTTGGATGATCCAAGCATTTGGTGGCGTTGTTGCGCACTAATCCTCAAATAAATTATGAGTCAATCTTATAAAGGATGCTGTTATGAAATGGTTTATTAATACCTGGCGGACGCTAAACCAGCCTGCCAAATATCTTACATTAGGCACAATTAGCCTATCTGCTTTTTTAATGGGGATTATATTCTGGGGTGGTTTTAATACCGCACTGGAAATGACCAACACTGAAGAGTTCTGTATTAGCTGTCACAGCATGGAAAGCAAGCCCTACCAAGAGCTACAGAAAACGGTGCATTGGTCTAATCACTCTGGCGTTCGGGCCACTTGCCCCGATTGTCACGTGCCTCATAACTGGAGTCGTAAAATTGGGCGCAAGATTGAAGCATCACATGATATGTGGGGCTGGTTGATGCAAACTGTTAATACTGAAGAAAAATTTGAATCAAAACGTCTAGAGATGGCTAGCCGTGAGTGGAAACGCTTCGACCGTGATAACTCTTTGGCGTGTAAAAACTGCCATAACTATGACTCGATGAAATGGGATGACATGTCAAAGTTGGCGCAAAAACAAATGAAGCGTGCAGCAGAGATAGACCAGAGCTGTGTTGATTGCCATAAAGGTATTGCTCACAAACTTCCTGACATGGGGACTTCTCGTGCACCAGAACTCATTGCACAAGTAGGATCTGGAGAAACTGGTCTTGTGGTTGGTGCTCAGTACTTTACTGCCTTAACTAAACCCCTTTATTTTAATCAAAAAACAGATGTTGAAGCTGGCACGTTAAACATTGCCACTAAAGTGACGGTACTTGAAATCAATGGCAGTCGTGTACTAGTTGGTATTAATGGTTGGCGTAAAAAAATTGGTGCTGGTCGTGTTATCTATTTCGATTTTGGTCTTAACATTCTGTCGGCTCAGTTATCAAAAGATGCTGCGTTAGAAGAAGGCGTAATGAATGTTTTTGAACAGAAAGAAGACCCCATGACCGGATTAACATGGCAGCGTGTTGAAGCCAAAATTTGGACAGATGCTGACTACCTAATTAACGATTTACAGCCACTTTGGGATTATGCCCGCACCACTTATACCAGAAGTTGTAGTGTGTGCCACACCCAACCAGCAGAAGCACACTTTGACGCTAATAGCTGGCCTGGAATGTTTAAAGGCATGATTGCATTCGTCAACATGGACCAAGACACTCAAGCGCTTGTACAAAAGTACTTACAAGAGCATTCATCTACTTTTGATAAGTCGGCGCATTAATAGGACATCATCATGAACAGAAGACATTTTCTTAAAGGCTTAGTGGCGACTTCTTATGTTGGACTAAGCAGTACATCAGTTTTGGCACCATTCAATGCCCTTGCAGCTGCGGGCACTAAAGCAAATGACGACTGGTTGACTACCGGTTCGCACTTTGGTGCATTCAAGATGAAACGTAAGAATGGCGTGATTGACCAGGTGATTCCATTTGAGTTGGACAAATACCCTACCGATATGATTAATGGCGTTAAAGGCTTAGTCTACAACCCTTCACGGGTTCGCTACCCTATGGTACGCCTAGATTTTTTATTGAAAGGTCATAAAAGTGATACCAGTCAACGAGGTGATTTTCGCTTTGTCCGTGTCACTTGGGATAAAGCATTGACTCTGTTTAAAGATTCACTTGATGAGGTGCAAACTCAATATGGCCCATCAGGATTGCACGCAGGTCAAACTGGCTGGCGCGCCACTGGACAACTGCATTCAAGTACCAGTCACATGCAACGCGCTGTTGGAATGCACGGTAATTTTGTCAAAAAAATAGGTGACTACTCAACGGGTGCTGGCCAAACTATTTTGCCTTATATTTTAGGTTCTACTGAAGTTTATGCCCAAGGTACTTCATGGCCGTTGATCCTTGAGCAATCTAAAACCATCATTTTGTGGTCAAATGATCCCTATAAAAACCTGCAAGTGGGTTGGAATGCCGAAACCCATGAATCGTTCGCTTATCTAGCGGAGCTTAAAGAAAAAGTAAAACAAGGTAAGATCCGGGTGATCAGTATCGACCCAGTGGTCACTAAAACCCAAAAATACTTAGGCTGTGAGCAACTTTACGTCAACCCACAAACTGACGTTGCGTTAATGCTGGGTATTGCCCATGAAATGATCACCAGTAAGTTACACGATGAAAAATTTATTGAGGGCTACAGCCTAGGTTTCGACAGATTCGTACCTTATATTTTAGGCGAGTCAGATAACGTAGCTAAAACACCAGAGTGGGCCAGTAAAATTACTGGTGTTAGCCCTGAAATTATACGTGATTTAGCTAAAGTGATGACCAAAGGTCGTACTCAAATCATGATGGGTTGGTGTATTCAACGTCAACAACACGGTGAACAACCTTATTGGATGGCAGCTGTACTTGCCACTATGATTGGCCAAATTGGTTTACCTGGTGGTGGTATCAGCTATGGCCATCATTACTCAAGTATTGGTGTTCCTTCATCGGGCGCAGCTGCACCGGGCGCGTTTCCTCGTAATCTTGATGAAGGCCAAAAGCCATTATTCGACAGTAATGATTTTAAAGGTGCGAGTAGCACAATTCCGATTGCACGTTGGATTGATGCCATTTTAGAACCGGGTAAAACCATCGATGCCAACGGGGCTAAGGTCACTTATCCTGATATTAAGATGATGGTATTTTCAGGTAATAATCCATGGAGTCATCACCAAGATAGAAATAAGATGAAGCAAGCATTTCAAAAGCTTGAATGTGTGGTCACTGTCGACATTAACTGGACAGCAACGTGCCGTTTCTCAGACATCGTTTTACCCGCTTGTACTACATTTGAACGTAATGACATTGACGTTTATGGCAGCTACGCTAACCGTGGTGTTTTAGCGATGCAAAAAATGGTTGAACCATTATTTGATAGCTTGTCTGATTTTGATATCTTTACCCGCTTTGCCAAAGTAATGGGTAAAGAGACAGAATATACCCGTGGCATGTCTGAATTTGACTGGATTAAGAAACTTTATAACGACTGTAAAGCCGATAATGCCGGTAAGTTCGATATGCCAAATTTCGACACGTTCTGGAAACAAGGTTATGTACATTTTGGTGAAGGCCAACCTTGGACTCGCCATGCCGACTTTAGGGATGATCCTGAAATGAATCCATTGGGTACACCATCGGGCTTGATTGAAATTTTCAGCCGTAAAATCGCCCAATTCAATTACGATGACTGTCCTGGCCATCCTACTTGGATAGAAAAGTCAGAGCGCAGCCATGGTGGTCCTGGTTCAGATAAATACCCAATGTGGATGCAATCTTGCCACCCAGATAAACGCTTACATTCACAAATGTGTGAGTCGCAGCAATATCGGGAAACCTATACGGTACAAGGTCGTGAACCCGTGTACTTGAATCCTACCGATGCAAAACAGCGCGGCATTAAAGATGGCGATGTTGTTCGTGTGTTTAACGACCGAGGTCAACTGTTAGCGGGTGCAGTGGTATCCGACAGCTTCCCTAGTGGGGTTATCCGAATTCATGAAGGGGCTTGGTATGGCCCAGTCGGTAAAGATGGGTCTAAAGAAGGCGGTAGTGAAATTGGGGCGTTGTGCAGCTATGGTGACCCTAATACGTTAACGCAAGATATTGGTACATCAAAGCTTGCCCAGGCTTGCTCCGCATACACTTGCTTGGTCGATTTCGAAAAGTATCAAGGTAAGTTACCTGACGTCAGTTCTTTTAGTGGCCCAATAGAAACGCAGCTATAAAGTGTAAGTATTATCACTGTGCGCCAAGCGATTTAATTCTTGGCGCTTAAGTTAACAGCCATAATAGGGTCAGGAGATAACATAGATGAATGACAAGATATTGTATAACACGCCAATGAACCAGGGTCGTTCGATGGTGTATAAGCTGCTCTCATCACTGTTTGCAAAAGAGCTAGACCAACAGCTATTACAAGAGCTAACTGCAAGTCAGGCTCAGGCATTCTTTGCTAAATTGGCCAGTGACCCGTTATTGAGTCAAGACATTGAAACCATAAACTCAGTGCTTAATTCAACCCTTAACAGCGTCAATACTGATCATGCTTTATTAGAGCTTGCTGCCGATTATTGTGGCCTATTTTTAGTAGGTACAAAGCATAGCGCCAGCCCTTATGCCAGTTTATATCTTAACGATAATGCAGTTGCCAAGGACGACATACTCTTATTTGGTGAACAGCATCAGCAAATGCAAACATATCTAAAACAAAGCCAATTAACGGTTCAAAGTGAATTTCCTGAACCGTCTGACCATATTGCCGTTATTTTGGCTTATGTCGCTCACCAAGCGTGTGCTTGTGACGATAACACTCAGCTCAGCTTTATTAGGCAATATCTCCACGCTTGGTTACCCCGTTTTGTAGATAGGCTTACCTCTGTGGATACTGGTAAGTTTTATTCAGCCATTGCTCACCTCACTCTGGCTTGGGTTGAAAGCGATTGTGTAGGACTAAAAGGTGCTCAGTAACAGGATATCTATATAATTAACCCCCATATAAAAACACCGATCAAGCTCGGTGTTTTTATATGTAATGTTTGAGTTCAGGATAAATAGCGTTAGGGTTACACACACTTGGCTATAATTATTATCCATATTTTACAAAATCTTAGGTTTATATTTTCAACTCAAGTGCGTTAATGGATGCTTGCAATACTTGCTTAAGCAACAAATATGAATCATCACTAATGCCATCTTTTTCTAATTGTTTGCACAACTGACTCAACTGAATAAAGCCAATGCTGGCACTACTGCCTTTAAGTGCGTGTAACGCTTTTGGCCTATCTGTAGGTAAAGCTGCCAGTGCATTGATGTGTTGTGTACTACTTACTTTAAATAACGCTAACATCTCTTTAACAGCTTCTGTACCAAGATATTGTAAGTCTTCATTAATTTGCTTTTCATCGAGTAAAGGCTGATTGTCTTCATTACAAACAGATACTTTTTGATCTATGGTCGTTTGTGTAAAGCCTTTGTGTTTATCCATCTTAGTTAACTTATTCGTGTTGTCGCTGTTGATTGCTGACTTATCACTTGCATCACCAATCCAATTGGCTAAAAACTTCATATTAAGCGGTTTGGCTAATACGTCGTCAAAGCCCGCTGCTTGATACTCGTTTATGTCATCATGTTGAATTTGTGCCGTAAAAGCGGCTATGCTGATGTTTTTTTCGACTGTGTTAGCAATATTCTTCAACTCTACCAATAACTCAATTCCTGAGCCATCGCCTAATTGAATATCAAGCATAATGCCGTCAAACTTCAACGCACTATCGACGTTAAACAACGCTCTTGCTTGAGCACAACTATCAGCCAGTACGGAATGATGTCCAAGATGTGCTAAAAACCCTTGGGCTACCATGGAATTGACTTTGTTGTCTTCGATAACGAGTACACATTTAGGATCAACTTTAGGTAATTTTGCACAGATAACCTCATGTTCTTGCTCACAGATGTGCAATGGCAAACTAAAACCAAAGGTGGAACCCTCACCCACTTTACTATTGACCCAAATAGAATCATTGGCAGTATTAACCTCATTCATTAACGAGACTAATTCTTTACAAATTGCGAGCCCGAGTCCTGTGCCTCTGGTTCTGCCTTGATTAGGCTGTGCACTATAGGCGATAAACAATTGATCTATGGCCTTTTTACTTATGCCAACGCCAGTATCTGACACTTCAAAGGTTAATCGTTTCTCGACCACATTTACCCGTAATGTAACCTGTCCTGCTGGAGTGAATTTAATGGCATTGCCGAGCAAATTAAACAACACTTGGCGCAATTTGGGGCCATCTACCGTTATCCATTTAGGTAAATTACCGCGAACTAAATATAACGAGATACCTGACAATCCCGCACCAGCTAACATGATTGCCATCACTTCGTCGAGCAGCTCATTAAGCGCAACAGCCCGTGGTTCGTTAGTTAATTTACCTTGCTCCAAACGGGAAAAGTCCAAAATATCATTAAGTACATTTTGCAGTAAGGTGCCGCTGTATTGCGATAATGCCAACATTTGTTTTTGTGCTGGAGGTAATGGCGAGTGACTCAGTAAAGTCAGGGTGCCTAAAAGACCATTTAGCGGAGTACGGATTTCATGGCTCATGGTCGCTAAAAATAGCGATTTTGCCTTGTTAGCTTGTTCTGCCATCACTCTAGCCGTCGAATGTCCTTTTGCTTCAGCGTCTAGTTGACGGTTGGTTTCAGCCAGTTCGAGTGTACGTGCCTGCACGGTACTTTCAAGTGAGGCTTTATGGGCAAATAATTCTGATGCCGTTTGTTGTAATTCAGATTGCAGTGCTTGATTGTGCGCGGTTTTTTGTTTAAAAGCTTCAATGGCAGAAGCCATCGCGGTGAGTTCATCGTCTCCGTGAGGATCAAGTACTACTTCGGTATTGCCCTGACTTAATTGAGATAATGCTGCAGTTGCTTCACTTAGGCGTAAAGCGATACCTTTATAAATAACTCGATAAACCACCAACAGCATAATGATTAACATCAAAATACCTGTCGCCCACAGTCCTGATTTAGCCCACAGTAATTGCTGTAAAAAATTACTTCGGGCATGTTCTGCCTGTAGCTGTTGTGCTTTCATTGCGCTATCGACTGACTTATTCAGTTGGCCTAATTTATCCGTCAGCGTTAACAGCTGCGCATTTTGTTTCGTTAGCAATTGAGCATATTGCTGCTGCAAACTTAAGCCATCATTCACCTCCCTTAACATTATCAATTGGTGCTCAAGCTCTGTCGCTCTAACCGGATCTCGAATTAAGCCTTTAAGTAATTCTAGAGGCATTAAATCAATTTGCCCACTCGTGCCTGAAGCAGTATAAGGGCTCGGTATTTCATTACCGTTTTGGGAGTTATCGCGAGTAGAATTAATGGTATAAGTCGTTGGAGACAGTACTCGAGCCATATTGTCGAGTACGTTATTTAATCCGAGTTGTTGTTCTGGAGACTGTAATAACTGCCCTACTAACTCAATGTGATGGATCAATCCCAAAGCTCGATTTAAACGTTCACGAACATCCAAGTCTTGTTCTATGATGGAGTCCAAAAGTTGGGCACTTTGTTCAGCACCAACCACTTGAGGGTAAGCTAAACTTAACTTGGCCAGAATGGTTGAATCGACCACAGCTTGTTCTGCTTCAAGTAAAACACTACTCTTACTGGCTGTTTCCGCGAGTGCGCTTCCTTTATTATTCAATTGAGCCGCCAACACTAAACGTTTACCCACTTGGCGGCCGAATACCGATAAGTCATGGATAATTTCACCAGCTAATAGAGCTAATTGCTTATCTTTATCGACACCATGATTTTGTAGATTTAACGAATTGAGTCGTTCAATAGCGGAAAGTAAATTAGTGCTTTCGAGTGACAACTTACGCCCAAGGAAAACGCGTTGTGCCTCTTGTTCCACTCGTTCCAGCGCTTGGGCATTGTCGAGCAAGCCATTAGAAGACTGCATCAATTGCCTTGCAGCCTCAGATGCGGGTAACGCCTCTTCATATAAATATTGGTCAGCAAGCTTTACCCAATAAAGCGAAATGCTGCCAAGGCTAACTAACATTAACAATAACAATCCGAGCAAACAAAATGCCAACATAAGGCGACCCACTAAGCTCTTGCCTGATAGTGATAAAGTGCTCACAGTCATTCCTTAAAATGTTATAATTACAAAAAATCTTAGTGTTCTGTTTAGAAACCTTAATCGAGACAATATAATGCGCCGACTTATTTATTTGCTCATAGCTTGCTTAGGGACAATACCATTACTTGCTGAGGCTACATTAGATTCTAGCTGGATATTACAACAGCGGACGCCATTTAATGCCAAAATTCAAACAGTAAAATCGATACAATATAATCAACTGACTTCGGCCAAAAAGCCTTGGCGGATCTGTGCCTTAGTACCTCACCTCAAAGATGCTTATTGGATCGGCATTGATTACGGTTTGGTGTCAAAAGCCAGCCAATTAGGCATTAATTTAGAATTATTTGAAGCCGGCAGTTATTACAGAAAAGAGCAACAACTAAAACAACTTGAATACTGCCTTAATCAGCCGTTCGATGCCATCTTACTCGGTGCCGTGGCCCCTAATTTACTTGATAACTATCCGGGACAGATTAATAAACCCATCATAGCGTTAGTGAATAGACTCGATAACCCCATGATAACGACTCGTGTAGGCGTTAATTGGTATCAAATGGGCTGGGAAGCTGGCCACTTTATTGCTAAAGCTGTTAAAAAAATACCGCCATCATCTCCAGTAACACTCGCACTACTCACTGGTCCAGAAAGTGTTGGTGGCAGCGATTGGGTTGAGCTCGGTATTCAAGATGCTATTGCCAATAGTCATATTGAGATTACATCAATTCGCCATACCGATAATAATCGTGACCTTTATCGTGACCAACTTCATCATCTGCTTAATGATCATATTCCTAGCTATATTATAGGCAGTGCTGTTGCTATCGAAGCAGCAATTGGAACATTGCAACATAAACAATTAGCTGGCCAAGTAAAGCTTGTGAGCAGTTATCTATCGCCAGCGACATTGCGAGGACTGCATCGTAATAAAGTCGCTTTCAGCAGTGATGATCAAGTGGTGTTACAAGGTAAATTAGCAATAGACATCATGGTAAAACTACTTGAGGGAGCACAATCATTTGGTGATATTGGCCCACAAATACAGGCGTTAGAACAAGGAAAGGTACAACTCGATATGTTTAATAACAGCTTAGCCCCTGCAAGTTTTTACCCTATTTACCGCGTGACGCCAGAAACTAATCTTTAATCTTTGTCGCAAACAAATAGCCTTCTCCATGAACCGTTACAAACAGGTCAGCCTGTAGCTTGTTTCGTAATCGACGAATAATGACATCAATGGTTCTATCATTTACATCTTCATTACGGTGGCTTGTTTGCTGCATTAGTCGCTCACGAGATAGCACTTGCTGCGGATGCAATGCAAAGGCGGTAAGTAATTCGAACTCTGCTTTAGTCAGCTTTATCACCTCGTCACCACGACTCAGTTTTCGGCTGTTTAACTCAAGAATATATTTATCGAACGCAATGATATCGTCACACTGTTCAAATTGTTCTACAACGTCTTGCTGTGCTTTTTTAACTAATGAAATTCGCCACAACAAATTTTTAACTCTTACTAATAGTTCTCTTAATTCAAATGGTTTAGTCACATAATCATCAGCGCCCATTTCAAGACCAACGATTTTATCAATGGTTTCATCACGACCTGTGACTAAAATAATGCCAACGTCCGAACGACTTCTCAGTTCACGTGCCAAGCTCAAACCATCGGTACCGGGTAAGTTAATATCTAACATCACCAAATCGATATGTTGATTTGTAAACTGTTGCCACATCTGTTCGCCGTCTCCAGCTTCAAGTACCCGATAACCTTCACGCTCAAAATAACCTTTTAATCGAGCTCGGATCACTGCTTCATCGTCAACGACGAGTACTGTATTTGTTAAACCAGGATGTGCCATCGTCCAATCCAGATAGTGTTGCTAATAATGGTCGTTATTATTCATAACTTTTCATATTTGCCTATAAAGATATACAAGGAATGAGTGGCAGCTAGCAAAATTGGTTTACAAAAAAGGACCTAGATCACATAATAGGGATATGTAAAACAAGATCCAATTATATTTGTAGTTTAGCAATAGAAGACGTTATGTTTTTATATTAGAAACTTTTGCTGATGCCGACAACCACTCGGTCATCAAAGATTTTTGTTTGAGTGCCATAGACCTTATGATCGCTATCCATGGTACTGCCATGATAACGAACATCAAAATTGAGGCCGGCATAGGCTTTACTCACTCCCAAATTCCAGTGTCCCCAACCTTCTGCTCCATTACCATCTAAATCTTGGTAGCCGATACTTGCTGAAACATGTAAACCATTGTCAAACTGATAGCTCGGATGAACGGCATAGTTAACACCTTGCCAGCCCTCTACGCCAAACCAATCGTCGATTGTTGGAGTCACTTCTAATTGCACATTTGCATGACCAAATTGTTTACCGACTTTTATCCACAGTTCGGTATAATTTGAATATGAGGCACCTGGATACAGGTAAGAAAAAACCATAACGTCGTAACTGATACCACTATCGCCAAACTCACCTGCTTTACCTATATAAGGTGCAGTAACAATTTCTAAATTGGGGTCTGCAAATTTGATATTGGAAGCAAATACACCGGCATACCAGCCCAGATCATTACCCCACCCTAGAGTACCTTGTACCACTGGTACTTCTGCATCCATCGTTTCCGATTCGCCACGAAAAACATAATCTGAAGCAAAGGTTAATTTACCACTTATGGCTCCATCGAAGACATTATCATCTGCAGCATTGGCAAAAGAGGTAGCCGATAAGATTAGACTGCCTAACAAAATTGACTGAGCTAGTTGAGTTTTTCTAATGTTCATATTCATTACCCTAAAATATATGTTCTTGTTGATAGGGTGACTATATTCAAAACTTATGAATGGCTGTTGAGTTGGTTATGAACTGATGGGAAACAAATATGAAAAAATATGAACACTAAGATTTAACATCACTCAAGCCTTGTGGGTCACTCTATTAAACGATCTGTATAATCAAAAGTGTCCAGATGGCAAAGCTGGATTTCGATGTGCTTCACTAGGTTAAATCGATAAATACTCACATTTATGTAATGCTCAACTTTTACAACATTTGAGCTATTGTGCTTATCAGTTTTTAAACAACAGGGTTACAATTGAGTCTGCTGTTGCTGGAAGGGCTGTTGATAAAACTGCAGGGTTTTGCCTACCGTCAACTTGTCTTTGTCCGTCATTTTGTTCCAAGCGATAATTTGTTCCACACTGACCTTATACACTTTGGCAATACTCCAAAGAGTATCGCCATATTTTACCGTGTGATCGCTCCGAACTGCTGGCTGATTAGATGTGGTGATGGTCCTTGGTTGTTTGTTTGTTGAAGCGAGTTCGACCTCTGGTATCATGCTCGATACGCCTTGTGGCATATACAAAAATTTACCGGCAACGATTTTATCACTATTGATGTCGTTCATTTGTTGAATTTTAGACACAGTCGTTTGATAACGTTTAGCAATAGCACTAATGCTATCGCCCGGTTTTATTTGATATTTAGACCATTTCATTCTGGCGCTAATGTCAGTATCAGCAAGTGCCTTTTTAAATTCATTTACCTTGCTAACAGGCACTATTAATTGATGCGGTCCGTCTGGCGATGTCGCCCAACGATTAAATCCAGGATTTAGATTTTGTAGCCGAGCTATGGGCATATTTGCAAGCTCGGCTGCCACCGAGATATCGATTTGACTGCCAACATCAATGACTTCAACAAGGGGTTTGTTAGGAATCGTTTTGAGTGCAATACCATAACGTTGAGCATTTTTTATCACATCAGCGATTGCCAGCAGTTGTGGTACATATTGTCTGGTTTCTTTAGGCAAGGGTAAAGACCAGAAGTCAGTACTCAGTCCTCTCGCTTCATTATATCTAATCGCCTCACGCAAGCGCCCTTCACCGGCATTGTATGCCGCTAGTGCATATAACCAATTATCGGTCTTTTTGTACAGGTATTCGAGCATATCTAATGCTGCGGATGTTGCCGCTGGCACATCTCTTCGACCGTCATACCACCAATTCATCTGCAAGCCAAAATGGCTGGCCATTGGTGAGGTGAACTGCCATAGACCTGACGCATCGGCGCTAGAATAAGCAAAAGGATTAAATGAGCTCTCAACCATAGGTAGTAAGGCTAATTCGATAGGTAAATCTCGATGCTCAAACTCTTGCACAATTAAATACAAAAATGGCTTTGCGCGTTGCGAAATACTCTCAAGATGCTGTGGATTATCGATATACCACTGTCGATATTGGTTAACTAACTGCTCATCTGGGATTGGCATATCCATTGAGTAGCGGATGCGTTCCCACACATCGCCATTGTCTTGGTAATTTCGGCGGGCTAAAGACTTAGGGATCGTTGAGCTTGTTTTATTGGCAGTACTGATATTGCGGTCTGCGTCGGCATCTTTAATTGCCACCGTTTGGCAACCACTTAACAGGATAAAGCCTGTTGTGATAAAGACAATTAATGTTCTCAATTAAAGATGTTCCTTAGATCTTACGCTGGCATTTTATGCTCAGATCGCGAATATTTTTGAAGCAAAAGTCGTCCATTGTAATTGAGTTTTATTTTTCTATCTATCAGTTTTAAAAAGCCAATTTAGAAAAGTTTATCAATGACTTCAACCGTTAATCAATTCAGCTTAACGATAATCATTATGCGTTTAGAATTATTAGGACATAGTATGGAGTAGAGAACTTGATTGATTGTGATCTGCATCATCGGATTTCGATTTTATCAATGCCAACCTCAGCTATTTTCACTGTTAAAACACCCGGTCACTGAGTAGATTAATGGCTATTAAGCATTAGCCTTTAAAAAGTGAATTCAGTCATGTCATTACAAGAAAATATTATCCAAATAGTCAGCCACCCTCACCTTTCTCCTAAGCAAAAATCAAATTATTTGGCCCTAGAAGCTGAAAATAGTCTGCCATATGTGGCAGTGTCTGAGCAGGTTAGTAATGCGATGAAGGATGGTATTATTTGCGATATGTTTGAAGGCCACGCGCCGTTTAAACCGCGTTATGTTCTGCCCGACTATGCTAAATACCTGAAGCAAGGTTCAGAGTACTTAGCGTTATCACCGGCTGAAGATTTTGATGATGCCCTTAATGCGTTAATGGTGCTTTATCATCATGTGCCGTCGGTGACCAATATTCCGGTGTTCTTAGGTCATTTAGATGCGTTATTGATGCCTTTTGTTGCTGGGCTCGATGCTGATGCCATTTATCGCAAATTAACCCGCTTTTGGATCTTACTTGACCGCATATTGCCCGATGCATTTATGCACGTGAATATTGGTCCGACTGATAATATTATTTGCCGGACTTTATTGCGCATTGACCTTGAGTTACAACAAATTGCGCCTAATTTGACCTTTATGTACGAGCCCGCAATAACACCAGATGATTTATTATTGCAGGCGACCACCAATATTTGTTTTTGCAATAAGCCTCACATCGCCAACTATTCGTTGCATGCTGAAACATTCGATAAGCGCGGGTTTGGTATTGTCAGTTGTTATAACGCGCTCCCATTAGCTGGCGGCGCCAATACGCTAGTACGACTTAACTTAAAACAAGTTGCCTTAAAAGCCACTAGCATCGATGATTTTTTTCAACAAGTACTGCCTTATTATGGCCAACTCACCTTTGAGCTTATTGAAGCGCGTTCGGCATTCTTACATCAACAATCACATTTTTTCGACAGTTTTTTGGTTAAGGAGCAACTCATTGATGAGAACCGTTTTGCGCCTATGTTTGGGATTTACGGTATGGCTGAGGCGGTCAATATTTTACAAGCCCTGTCAGCTAAGGGGTTAGCTGCCGCTATTGGATCGCAAGAGGCAACTAGTCAATCCAGTAACGCCTATGGTCACAGCCAGGCAGCTAATGAATTAGGCCTAAGGATCTCAGCTGCATTGGCTAACATGGTGACATCAACTCCGGTGACCTATGGTTATAAGGGGCGCGCGTTATTGCATTCTCAAAGTGGTATTAGCGTCGATAAAGATGTGACTCCTGGTGTTCGTATTCCTTATGGCACAGAGCCTGATCCCATTAGTCATGTTCAAGCATTAGCGAAGCATCATCAATATTATACTGCGGGAATTAGCGATATTCTTAGCATAGATGAAACCGTAAAATCGAATCCACAAGCCATGTTCCAACTCTGTAAAGGCGCATTTAGCTTAGGTTTTAGGGAGTTTACCGCCAATGTCGCGAATAATGATTTAGTCCGCGTTACTGGTTACATGGCCAAACGATCTGACATTGAAACATTCAAACAACGTGGTTCTCGCAGCAATACTAGCGGTTTAGCTGCTGAGGCCGCCATGAATACCGGCATATTACAGCGCCAAGCCCGTGTTATTGCTCACGAACAAGCGCCTTTTGTTTATGAGTAAACTGGCAGTTGTAAGCCAAATATTACCGTTTTCATGCGTCGATGGACCGGGCAGTAGATTGGTGATTTTTCTGCAAGGCTGCAATTATCAATGCAAAAATTGCCATAATCCGCAAACGATAAGTTTGTGTAGTGCATGTGGCGATTGTGTTGATCATTGCCCTGAGCAAGCATTGACGCTCATTGCGTCGCAAGATACAGATTTAAAAAGTAAGCCACATATCGTGTGGCACAGCACTAAGTGCACTGAATGTGATACTTGCCTTAGGGTATGCCAAGCACAATCCTCGCCCAAAACGGTAACTTATACGCTTGAGCAAATACTTGAGGTCATTAGTTGTCAGCGACATTTTATTAACGGTATTACGGTTAGCGGCGGCGAAGCGAGTTTGCAATTACCTTTTGTTATTACTCTGTTTAAGGCGATTAAATCATCTGAGCAACTAGCACACTTAACTTGCATGATCGACACCAATGGTAGTTTAAGTCGCACGGGATGGCATAAATTACTCCCCTATTTAGATGGTGCTATGGTTGATTTAAAAGCATGGCACCAAGCTACTCACTACTATATTACCGGGCGTGACAACAAAGCGGTGTTTAACTCAATTGAATTACTTGCTCAGCACAATAAGCTGTATGAAGTTAGACTGTTACATATTCCTGAGGTTACAGATTATGATACCCAGATTGATGCCCTAGCGGCTTATTTAACTCAGCTACCAAGTAATACCCGAGTTAAATTAAATGCATTTCACCATCACGGAGTTGGTGAAATCGCTTCAACATGGAAGCAATGCACTCAGGCTGATATCGAAAAATTAGCCGCGCTGCTGAGCCAGCGAGGAGTGAATAATCTTGCCTTACCGGTCCTATATCTTTAATTCAATTAAGTCGATTTAATCTCGACATCCTATTTTAGCAATGACGACAGTGTAATATTTGCTCATATAACCATCGGTGTGCGGGATCATTCATGCTTTGCTTATGCCATACTAGGCTATAAGCGACTTTGCCATAATCTATAGGTAAAGCTTTAATGACCAGCCCTTGGGCTTGTTTGGCTGTGGCTCCCCAGTGGCGCGAGCAGGTAAACAGTAATTCACTGTGGTGACACATTAAGGCGGCACTACCAAAGTCTGCTACTGAAATGGGGATCGCGCGTTTTTTGGATTGCTGAGCCAGCAAAATATCGAAAAAGGGTGTGCTTAAGTCGGTATCGGTTATACCTATATGGCTGAATCGCAAATAGTCATCAAGGCTGATGTCTTGCTGCAAAGCCAAAGGATGTGATGCATTCATTAAACAAACCATCTCATCATTGATCAAGGTTTCCCAGACTAAATCGTCATCAATATCCGTCGGCTGACTTAGGTCGTGGGGTAAAATAATGAAATCTAACGAGCCCTTTATTAAGCCATCAAAACCAATATTGTCTTTACTGTAAATATCTAAATGGATGTTGGGCGCTAACTTAAGAATATGAGCGCTTATTTTTGCCGCCAGTAGTTCAAAGGTGCTTTCACGCATAGAGAGCGCAAAACGGCCCTGATAATCAGCAGGACTAAACACATCTTGGCTCATGATATGGTTCATATCATTGATCATCTGCTGCACACTAGGGCCCAGTCTTCGCGCTAAGGGTGTGGCGATTAGCGAGTTACCATGTCGATAAAATAATTCATCATTAAGGCTGTTTCTTAGCTGACTCAAGGTTTTACTTACCGATGAGGGGCTTAAACATAAGCGTTCAGCACTGGCAGTGACACTGAGGGTATCAAGCATCACATGCAAAGTGATTAAGTGTTTCATGCTAATACGGGAAAGCTTTGCCAAATCCATTAGTGTCTTAACCCTTTATAAATATTGGATTTAATCATTAAAATATAAAGCTAAAGAGGATATGTGTATAGGCTCAAAAGTCATAATCAAGAGCCGCTTCACAGTGCTGACGAATAAAGAGTCTATTTAAGGCCGTTCAACGTCATTCTAGTTGCTCATGAGTCTTGGCTTATTTCACATTAACCTTTGCTGATCCGTTAATTTCTTTTCTATTCAATATCCAATCACATTTCCCCCAGCACTTCACATGCGTACTAGGCAGCAGTGTTTCTGATCTCGTGGATTGGGTTCTGGGTTTATTACCATCAATAAC